>CAYZGY010000542.1:0-5903 GCA_964478085.1 uncultured Planctomycetia bacterium | reverse complement strand
ACACGCACATCCGATTCCGAGCACTGTCGACCGGAAACGACATCCCGAAGATCTGGATCGAGATTCGCGACCTCGCGCCGCGCAACGGTGTCTCGATCAAGTACGAGGTCGAGGAAGGCTCCGAAGATCGAGTTCGAGGTATGCGCCTCATCGACGACGGCCTCTGGGTGCCTGATGCCGACAACGGCGCCGCGATTCTCCCGAGTGGCCTCGGCGAGTGGCTCGATTCGGTCGGCGAGCCCGAGATGGTGATCTTGGGAGCCGGGACGAATCGCCCGCTGCCTGTCGCCCCGCTGCGAACCGTCGCCCTCCTCCGGGAGACCTCGCCGCTCGTCGTCACGTGGTCGGACCCGCGGACTCAAGTAACTCTGCATCGTCGCGAGGAGCCCGACGAGAAGTTTCCGGGGAAGAAGGGTCTGTTCCTGCGCGCCGATGTCTTCGGTCCGGAGGGCCGGATCGAGCTGATCGTTCCCGTCGATGCGCGCATGGGCCCTTTCGAGGTCAGCCAAGCGCTTCGCGAGCTGACGGTCACCGGCATCGAGCCACAGTCGCTCCGGCGAAAGACCGGCGACGTGCCGAAGCTGCGTTCGTTCCTCAGCTCGCCGATCGTCAAGCTAACGATGATCGATCCCCCGGAGTTTCCACGTCGCGACGGCGAAGTGCGGCATCGATTCGCGGACCTCGGCAAGATCTCGGAGCACTGGAAGAAGACGCTCGGCATCGACGACGCGTTCTTCGTCGTCGACCGTTGGCTCGATCGAGAGCCCGGCCCGACGACTGCGCCGTGGAAGGCCGCACGCGAATGCGGAGGTGACGCCGAGCTGCGCGAGGCTTCGAAGAAGATCGAGGAGTCCGGGCACTTCCTCGGTGTCGGCCTCGACCTTCGAAACCTCACGAACCGGTCGACCGAGTCGCCACCACGCCCCGAGGACTGGAGCGACGCTCGCCGGTTTCTCGAGGAGCACGACGCCCTCGATTCGCTTCGATCGCTGACGGGAGCGAGCCTCCTCATCGTGCGCCAGAGCGATCCGAACGCCGTCGCCGAAGCGCTCACCGGTCAGGCATTCGAGGACAAGCAGGCGGTCGCGAACCTGGCCCGTGAGTCTATCGGGCTCTGGGCGCATTCTCCGTTTCGCATGGACGACCTGCAGTCGAGCGTCCTCTTCGAACGTGCGCTCGACAGCAAGATCGAGGCCCCGACACGAACTCGTGTCTTTCCGCTCTACCCCGCGTGCTACTCCGACCTGATCCGATTCTCGTCGACCTCGAACGCCGCTCTCGGCCCGAACGACGCAGCCGGATTTCTCGTTCATCTACTACTCGGTCAATTGCCCAACTACGAGATCCCGAAGGGCGTCTACTTCGAGTCGGACGATGTCTCTCTTGGCGAAGGTCCCGAGTGGTGCTTCGCGCGCGACGACGGCTGGACGAGCGCCAAGGGACTCTCGACCCGTGACCGATTCATTCGCAATACCCATCAAGTCGCGAACATCCTCGCTCGTCAGAGCGTTCGGCAGCGGCTCACCCAGCACAAGATCCTCACGGACGACGGCACCGTCCAGGAGACGTACTTCGGACCGGATCTTCGCGTCGTCGTCAACTTCGGCGAGGAAGAGTACGAGGACGAGCCGAGCCAGACGATCCTGCCGCAGTACGGCTTCGCCATTCGCCACCCCTTCTTCGTCTGTTTCCACGCCAAACGCGCCGGCGGGATGACCTACGACGAGCCCGCCTTCTACACGGTCGAGTCGCTCGAAGGAAAGATGTACCTGCGAGCCGACCAGGTCCTGATCTACCGGGGTTTCGGCCCGAAGAAAATCCGTCTCGGCGGCAAGGAATTCGAGGTCGAGCGCGAGCTTCGCACCCGCATCTGGTAGGTCGGTTTTCGCTTGTGCTGTCCCTCACCAAGTGGGAACCTAGAAGTTCGTAGCAAGCCGAACGAACGCTAGCGGGTTGGGTCTGGGCTTCTCAGGAGGGGCTTTCGGGAAAGCGCCCTCTCGGTCGCCGAGGAACCGCGACCGATTCACCCCAACCAGCAACGTTCTTTCAGGAGAATGTTCCGATGGGATCTGGCAGTACCCTCACTTCCAGCCGGCTCTCGATCCCGACCGCCGCCCTCGTTTCGCTGTTCGTGTGTGCGCAGGCTCGCACGGGATACGCTCTCGAGTTCGTCCGCGCGATCCCGGAAAAGACGAAGCAGGCGGAGAAAGGTGAGCTGGCGAAGGCGCTTTCGCTGATCCTTCCCGGTGCGGGTGGCGGCGCCGGTCAGCTCGACAAGTGCGCAGCCTGCGACGTCGGCCTCGTCGAGTGCGGAGACTCGGTGCGGGGAACACTCTCCGACAACGACTGCCGACTCGCGTTCGACAACTCCCTCCTCGATGTGTGGCGGCTCGGCATCGCCAACACCTCCCTGGTCACCATCGAGTACAAGTCGACCGACTTCGACGCGTTTCTGATGCTCCTGAACGCGTCCTGCGAGCAGATCGACTTCAACAACAACTGCCCGGACGGCGAGGGAAGCACTGACTCCTGCCTCACGGTCCAGCTGACGCCCGGCCTCTACTTCCTGATGGCGAACACGTCCGTCGCCGGGCTCTCCGGCGATTACAACCTGTCGGTCACTTGCGTCGACGAGCAGGCGCTCTGCGAAGGCGACTGCGTCGAAGACTCGATCGAGTGCGGACAAGAGGTCAGCGGAACGCTGGTCGACGACGACTGCCTCCTTCACGTGGACAAGTCCCGCCTCGACGTTTACACCTTCGACCTCGAGACGTCAACGAACGTGGAAATCGAGCTCGAGTCGGTCGCCTTCGATCCGTACCTCTGGGTCTTCGATCCGACCTGTGCCGCTGTCGCGCAAAACAACGACTGCGAGCCGGGCGTGACGATGAATTCCTGCCTCACGCTCAACCTAGGAGCGGGTCGGTGGAGTGTCGGCGTCAATTCGCTGTTCCCCACCGGACGCGGCGACTATACACTTCGTATCAAATCCTGCTCCGAACCGATCTCGATCTGTGAAGGTTGCGTCGTCGGTCAAGCGATCTGCGATGGCGTCAATATCGGAGAGCTGCCGACGAGCGACTGCCAGTTCTCGGGCAATCGCCCCTTCGACGTCTGGTTTCTCGATCTCGAGACTGAGTCGGATGTGCGCATCGAGCTCCGCTCCGACAACTTCGACCCGAATCTCTTTGTCACCGACCTGGAGTGCGAGATCGACGTCAACAACGACGACTGCGACGGCGGTGGGCTCGACTCTTGCCTGACGCTACCGAACCTGCAGCCAGGACGTTACGCGATCGTCGCGGCGGCGTTTCGAGCGGGAACGAGCGGTCAGTACGAGCTCGAGGTGCAAGCCTCGGAGTGCAGCTCGGAGCGTCCGTGCCAGACCTGCCCCGGTGAGCCCGTCGATTGCGAGCGCGGGACGATTCAGGGCGAGCTTCCGGCCGACTCCTGCATGCTGGACCGCGCGGGCCGCGTCGTCTACCACGAGCTGGTCGTTCCGAGCGAATCCTCGATGACGATTCGTCTCGAGGCCGAATACGACACGCTGCTGACGATCCTCAACTCCAATTGCGAGGAGATCGACCGCAACGACGACTGCTCCACGCCTGCGGGCACGCTCAATTCCTGCCTCGAAGTCAACCTCCACGCCGGACGCTACTACATCGGCGCGGCGAGCCTGTTCGGCAGTGACAACGGACCGTACACGCTGACGATCGAGTGCGGTGACGCCGCTCCGAACATTCTCGCGGGAGATTGCGACGCCTCGGGACGGGTCGATCTCGCAGACGCGATCTGCCTATTCAACTTCCTCTTCCTCGGTGGGCAGGTCGAGGTCAGCTTGCCGTGCTCGGACGGGACGCTCGCCAGCCCGGCGAACCGTGAGCTGATGAACTGGAACGCAGACGACGACGTCAATCTCACCGACGGCATCGGGATGCTCAACTACCTCTTCCTCGGAGGATCCCCGCACGCGCTCGGGCTCGACAACTGCGTCAATATCGCGAGTTGCCCCGTAAGGTGTGCTGAGTAACGGTGGATCCTGCTCGCGTGAGCGAAGAGAGCACGCGCGATCCCGGTCGACTCGGCCGCTTGCGCATCTACACGGCAGCGTTCTGCGTCGACGCGATCGGCTACGGCTACTCGTTGCTGGTTCCCGTCCGCGCGCAAGAGGCGTTCGAAGCCGGTCCCCTTCGCCTCGGGATCCTCGGAACGGTCTCGATGCTCACGTACGCGTTGATCTGTGCGAAGAGCGGACGGCTCAGCGATCGACTCGGCTCTCAGCGACTCTTCCTTCTCGGTCTCGGCCTGCTCGGCCTCGTGGGCCTGCCACTGACTTTCATGGCGACGAATCTCGTGACGCTCTTCGTCGCGTCGATCGTGGCGCACGCCGGCCTCGGTCTCTTCTGGCCACCGCTCGAGCGCCAGCTTTTCGTTCTCAGCCCGAAGAGTCGTCTCGCGCGGACTGCCGGCACGTTCAACTGCACGTGGGCCGCCGGGATCTGTCTCGGAACGATCGGAGGCGCCAGTCTCTACGGTCGACTCGGCTACGACTGGGGGCTCGGCCTCTTGGGAGCCTTCGCCGTCCTTGCGCTCATCGTTCTCCTGCCAAGATTCGGGCGCGCCACACCGATCCCCGGGACCTCAGCCGAATCGCTTCCAGCGGAACGACGCCCGTCCCAGGAGGTGATCAAGGTCTTCCTCCTCATCGGTTGGACGGCCAATTTCGCGGCGTATTTCGCATCGCGAGGAATCGAGTACCTCTTCACGCACATGCGGGACGAGCGCGGCTACACGGTCGAGTACATGGGCTGGTTCCTGCTGTCGATCCATCTGACGCGACTCGTCGCGTTCTTCGTGCTGCGCAGGTCGACTCGCTGGCACTACTCGCTGCGCTTTCTCTTCGGAGTGCAAGTCGCCGCGGCGGCGAGCCTGATCACCCTCTCCTTCCTCGAAGAGCCCGTCTGGTTTTTCGTCCTCTTGCCCGTCTTGGGGTTCTTTGTCGGCCTCTCGTACTTCTCGAGCTTCTACTACGGCTTCCAGATCACCTCGAAGGAAGGGGAGAACAGCGGCAATCACGAGCTCTTTCTCGCTCTGGGCATGACCTTCGGGCCACTCGTCTGCGGGCTCGCGGCCCATTGGGCACCCGGCTGGCCGGAGATCATTCTCGCGGTGTCCGGTGGCGCTCTGATTCTCGCGCTCGTGGTCGAGTCGCGCATGGCGTCGCGCCTGCCCGCAGCCTAGAATGGCAGCGAGCGCACAGAAAGGACGCCGCCCGTGAAACACCAGCTCAGGAGACTCGCACTCGCAGCGCTGCTCGCCACGATCGGCTTCGGTTGCTCGTCGATCGAGGAGCGTCGCAAGGAATCTCGGAGCGCAGAAGATCGCGCGATCCTCGACGGTGTCGAGTTCACCGAGCACTTCGAGGAGGAGACGAAGGCGAAGACGGGTCACCGCTTCGATCCGTCACGTTTGCGTCCGGCGTCGGTCGAGGACATCGAGCGGCTCGGCCTGAAGCGAGGCGAGTACGCGCTACGCGTCGACCGGACTCTGATGTACCCGTGTCAGTGGCTGCGCGCGGAGCAGCTCGCCACGGCGCTCGAGCCGATCCTCCAGGCGCAGCACGGATCAACGGCTCGCGTGATTCCGAATCCCGAGACGAACTACCTGTTCATCTACATTCCGCCGCCGGGGGAACGGCAAGCGACGCGGCAGACGATTCCGCCGTCGGCGAACACGCGCGCACGACCGCTCGGTCGAACAACGCAAGGGTCAACGACAAATTCCGCGACGCGAGGTCGGGCCGCTCGATAGAGCCGTTCTCAGTCGTGGCTCTGCCTGAAAACCGTGCTGGTTGCTGGTTGCTGGTTGCTGGTTGCTGGTTGCTGGTTGCTGGTTGCTGG
>CAYZGY010000541.1:0-5909 GCA_964478085.1 uncultured Planctomycetia bacterium | reverse complement strand
CCTGACCGTCCGCGTCCGGGCTCGAGGTCGCGGGCTACATCGGCATGATGCTCGCGGGCGCATTTCCGATGGTCTACGTGATCAAGAAGTATCTCAGTCGTCCGATCGAGAAGGTCGGGACGAAGGTCGGCCTCGAAGCGAACGGCGCGGCGGGGATCCTCGCGGCGTCGGCGAACATCCTAGCGATGTTTCGGCTCGTCGATCAGATGCGCCCGAGGGACAAGGTGCTCAACATCTCCTTCGCCGTCTGCGCCGCCTTCCTCTTCGGCGATCACCTCGCGTTTACGGCGAATTACCAGCCGACGATGATCCTGCCAATCTTCACGGGCAAGCTCGTCGGAGGCATCACGGGCTTCGCGCTGGCGTACTGGCTCTCGGTACCGAAAGCCGAGAAGCTCGCGGCAGAGGAGCCGCCCGAGGAATCGGCCGCAGAATCCGACGAGTCTCCCTTCACGGAGTAGATCCCCCAGAAATCCCACGGTTTTTGGTGGAAGTTCGCGCTTTCAAACGTACGATTCAAACGGCTGTTTGAATCTGGGGAGCCCCCCAAGAAAGCGACCCGTGAAAGCGCCTGAACACGAAGCTCCAGCCGGAGAGACCCGAGACCGACTGCTCGACGCGGCGGAGTCGCTCTGCGCCGAGGCCGGGTTCGACGCGACGAGCCGCAATCAGATCACGACCGGGGCCGGTGCCAACCTCGCGGCTGTGAACTACCACTTCGGCTCGAAGGACGCGCTGATCGAGGCCGTCTTCCGCCGCCGCGTGGAGCCTCTCAACGCCGATCGGCTGCGTCGTCTCGACGCCCTCGAAAAGCACGGCGACTCCGCGACTCTCGAAGCGATCCTCGAAGCGTGGCTCGTTCCGGCGATGCGGCTCGGACATGACGACGCGTCCGGCGGTCGACAATTCGTTCGGCTCCTCGGTCGCATCTACAGCGAACCGGGACCACGCCTCGCCAATCTCGTCCCGCAACTCTTCGGCGAAGTCTTCGCGCGCTTTCGCGACGCGCTCGCGCGCGCGCTGCCGTCGCTCCCCCCCGCCGAGCTGATCTGGCGCATGCACTTTCTCCTCGGAAGCATGATCCACACGATCGCCGACCCGGCCCGCATCGAGAGATTCTCCGGCGGGCTCTGCGATGCGTCGGATACTCATCTCGTCACCTTACGTCTCATCTCCTTCGTCGCCGCGGGACTTCGCGCGCCGCTCCCCGAAGAGCTCGATCGATGAACTGCACGCGTCCTCTCGTCATCACCCTGATCGTCTGCGTCGCAGGCGGCTGCGCCCGAGCGCCCGAGCGCGTCGACGTCGACCTCGACGTGGAGATTCCCGAGGCGTGGAGAATTCCGACGCCCGAAGACGCGACCGCGAGCCGCCGATCTGATCGCGAGACGGGCTGGTGGGCCGAGTTTCTCGACCCGCGACTCGACGAGATCGTCTTTGAAGCCGTCGTGCACAATCACGATCTCCGCCGCGCCGCGGAACGCGTTCACGCCGCCCACGCGCGCGCGCGCATCGCTCGTGCCGACACGCTGCCACAACTCGGACTTCGCTACGACGGCTCGCGCACACGTCAGAACTTCGTCGGCCTACCGATCCCGAACGGACCGCCCGTCCTGACGAGCCGATTCACGAGCCACGGTCTCTCGCTCGACGTCAGCTGGGAGGTCGACGTCTGGGGGCGACTGCGCGCAGGCCAGAAAGCCGCGATCGCCGATCGTCAAGCGGCCGCGGTCGACTACGCCGCCGCGACGCTCTCGCTCGTCGGACAGACGACCAAGGCGTGGTTCGCCGTTCTCGAATCGTCGAGGCAGCTCGATCTCGCGAAGGAAGCCGTCGAGCGATACCGCACGACGCACACGCAGGTGGAAGAGCGCTACTCGCGAGGACTCAGGCCCTCGCTCGACGTACGGCTCGCACTCTCGACGCTCGCCGGAGCCGAAGCGACCCTCGCGATGCGTAAAGGCATCCGCGACCGCGCCGCGCGTCAGCTCGAGACGCTGCTCGGTCGCTACCCCGCCGCATCGATCGCAAAGAACCCCGAAGGTGCGGAGCTGTCGACGCTACCTTCGCTCGACACGGTCCCTTCGATTCTCCCGGCGGATCTCGTCGCGCGCCGGCCGGATCTCGTCGCGCTCGAGCGACACCTCGCGGCTGCCGGTGCACGCGTCGAAGAGGCGCGCAAGGCGCTCTACCCGCGCTTCAGCCTGACGGCATCGGGCGGCTCATCGAGCGAAGAGCTCGCTGATCTCGTCGACGCGAACTTCTCGGTCTGGCGGATCGCCGGCAACATTCTTCAGCCGATCTTTCAAGGCGGGCGTCTCCTCGCGGGCATCGATCTCGCGAAGTCTGCGCAACGCGAGGCGGCGCAAGCGTACATCGGCGCGGCCTTGCGCGCGTACGCCGAGGTCGAATCGACACTCGCCGACGAAGCCTTCCTCGCCGAACGCGAGGCGGCCCTCACGCGTCAGGTCGAGCAATCGACCGCCGCCGAGGAGCTCGCTCTCGACCGCTACAACCGCGGACTGCAAGACATCCTCACGCTCCTGACCGCACAGGTGCAGACCGCTCAAGCGAAGAGCCGGCTCCTCGAGGCGCGCCGCCTGCGACTCGAGAATCGCGTCGACCTGCACCTCGCGCTCGGAGGCGGTTTCGATCGTCTCGAGGCGCTCCAAGAGAATGACCAGGACTCCGACCCCGAACTCGCCGAAGCTCGATGAAGACCACACTGAAGATCGTCATTCCGATCATCATTCTTGCCGCGGGTGCCGCGGTGATGGCGGCGCTGATCAACTCGCGCCCGAAGACCGAGAAGCGCAAGCCCGAGGTCGTCGTGCGACTCGTTCGTGTCGAGACGGTCGAGAGTCGCGACCATCGCTACCTCGTCTCCTCGCATGGAAACGTCGCCCCGCGTACGGCGGGAACGCTCGTTCCGCAAGTCTCGGGAAAGATCGTCTGGAAGAGCGCGTCGTGGGCGAACGGAGGATTCTTCCAGGCGGGCGAGCCTCTCCTTCGCTTCGAGGACCGCGAGTATCGTCTCGCCGAATCGATCGCAAAAGGTCAACTCGCCCAGGCGCAACTCCGCCTCGCGCAGGAAGAGGAAGAGGCCGCGATCGCCAAACGCGAGTGGGAGAAGCTCGGCAAGAAGAACGGCGCGGACGGATCGCCCGCCGAGCCACCGCCGCTCCTCCTTCGCAAGCCGCAGCTCGATCAAGCGAAGGCCGCGCTCGACGCCGCGCAGGCGAGTGTCGATCGCGCAGCGCTCGACCTCGAGCGCACGACGGTCTCCGCGCCGTACACGGGCCGCTTTCGTGCGATCCTCTCCGACTTCGGCGACTACGTGCGAGCAGGAACGGTCGTCGCGCGCGTCTACGCGACCGACTACGTCGAGATCCGCCTGCCGATTCCCGATCTCGAGATCCCGTACGTCGATCTGCCGCTCGCGTTTCAAGGTGAGGCGGTCAACGGCGATGCCGACGCGTCGCACGGCTCGGAGCCCGAGGTCCAGCTCTTCGCGACTTTCGGCGGTCAGCGTCGAGGTCCGTGGTCCGGCCAGATCGTTCGCACGGAGGGAGAGATCTCCCCGCAGAGCCGCATGGTGCACGCGATCGCGCGCGTGGAAAAGCCGTACGAGCGTCGCTCTCCCGATCTCCCTCCGCTCGCCGTCGGTCTATTCGTCGAAGCGACGATCACGGGACGGGAGGTGCGTAACGTCGCATCGATTCCGCGGCACACACTGCGGCCCGACGGCACGGTCGTCGTCGTCGTCGACCAAAAGCTCGAAGACTCCAAAAACAACGAATCCGAGTCTCGTCTCCGTTTCCGCAAGGTCGAAGTCCTGCGCAAGCGTGGAGACTCGGTCATCGTCGATCTCGAAGAGTCCGAGCTCGCCGCCGGCGACCGCGTTTGCGTCTCGCCACTCGAGGTCATCACGGACGGGATGAAGGTCCGCGTCGTGACGGAGGGTGAGGACGAGCGATGAACGGGATCATCCGCTGGTTCATCCACAACGGCGTCGCCGCAAACCTCTTGATGGTCGTCATCATCATCGCCGGCCTGGCGACGATTCCGATCCTCAAGCGTGAAGTCTTCCCCGAGATTCCTCCGGACAAGATCAGCGTCTCGGTCCCCTTCCTCGGCGCGACGCCCGAGGAGGTCGAAGAGGGCATCTGTGTCAAGATCGAGGAAGCCGTCTCGGGCCTCACGGGCATCGAGCGCATCCGCTCCACCGCGCGCGAGGGAACGGGATCGGTCGTCATCGAGGTCGAGGATGGCGTCGACGTTCGACACGTGCTCGACGAGGTCAAAGCGCGCGTCGACACGATCAACACCTTTCCCGAGGATGCGGAGAAGCCAGTCGTCCAAGAGGCGGTCGTACGCATGCAGGTCATCGACGTCGCGATTCACGGTGACGTCGATGTCCGCACGCTCCGCAAAATCGCCGAGCGCACGCGGGACGATATCGTCGCGATCGACGACATCAGCGTCGTCGAGATCGCCAACGTCCCCGCGTACGAAATCTCGATCGGAGTCTCGGAAACGAACCTTCGACGCTACGGACTGACCTTCGACGAGGTCGCGAACGCGATCCGCAGCACGTCGCTCGATCGTCCCGGCGGCTCGATCGACACGCGCAAAGGACAGATTCTCGTGCGCGCGAAAGGCCAACGCTACCGCGGCGAGGAGTTTGAGGACATCACGCTTCGATCCTTCCCCGACGGCACGCGCATCCGCATCGCCGACGTCGCCGAGGTGCGCGACGGCTTCGCCGAGACCGATCAAGAGACGCGCTTCGACGAAGGGAACGGTATCCTCGTCAGCGTCTTTCGCGTCGGCGATCAAAACGCCCTCGAAGTTTCGCGCAAAGTGAAGGAGTACGTCGAAGAGGCCCGTTCGCAGCTCCCTGAGGGCGTCTTGATGACGACGTGGCAGGACGACGCCTCGGTCCTGCGCAGTCGACTCGATCTTCTTCTGCGCAACGGACGTTCGGGGCTCATCCTGGTCCTCGTCTCACTCGCGCTCTTCTTACGACTGCGACTCGCCTTCTGGGTCTCCCTGGGTATCCCGATCTCCTTTCTCGGGGCGATTATCCTGATGCCTCCGATGGACATTTCGATCAGCGTCATCTCGCTCTTCGCGTTCATCATCGTTCTCGGCATCGTCGTCGACGACGCGATCATCGTCGGCGAGAACATTTTCACGCACACGCTCAAGACACCGGACACGCCGCTCGCGGCCGAACGCGGCGCGCGCGAGGTGGCGATCCCGGTCGTCTTCGCCGTCTTGACGACGATGGCCGCGTTCTCACCGCTCTTGAGCGTTCCGGGGCGCATGGGACAAATCCTCCGCGTCGTGCCGTGTGTCGTCATCGCGACGCTGGTTTTCTCGGTGATCGAGTCGCTCTTCATTCTTCCGCGTCACCTTTCGCACGTGCCGAAGGAGAAGCCGCTCGAAGAACGATTCATCATTTCGCGTCTCTGGGCGAGGTTTCAGGGACGCATCAACGCCGGTCTTCAGTTCGTCATTCACCGGCTCTATCGACCGAGTCTCGAGTTCTGCGTGCGATGGCGTTACGCGACAGTCGCCGCGTCACTCGCGGTCTTGCTCTTGACGATCGGCTGGGTCGGCGGCGGGCGTCTCAAGTTTCTCTTCTTCCCCGAGGTCGACGCCGACTCGATCGTAGCGTACGTGACCATGCCCGAGGGCACGGCGGTCGAGGTCACGCGCGAAGCGTCGTTGCGCCTCGAGCGTGCGGCGATTCAAGTGCGAGAAGAGCTCGAGCGCGAGCACGGCGAAGATGTCTTTCGTCACATTCGTACGCTCGTCGGCGGTCAGCCGTATCGGCAGGCGCAAGGGATGCGACGCGGTCGACAGGAGACGTTTTCGGGCGCGCACCTCGGCGAGGTGACGAT
>CAYZGY010000540.1:0-5912 GCA_964478085.1 uncultured Planctomycetia bacterium | reverse complement strand
GAACGCAGCGAAAATCTATCGATTGGCTTGAGAATCGTGATATCCCTCTCTCGCACTCCACCGGCGCCCTGGATCGTTCTCGTTCTCTTCACCCTCGTCTCCGCGGCGATGACGAGTCTCGCGGCTGAGCCCTGGCCCGGCGAAAAAAAAGAGTGGAAGGGCTACGCGCGATACGAGTTCGAGGTCGGCGGTCGCGCGGCGTGGGTCACGGCTCCGATGAACGCGGCATCGGGAAAGCCCTGGGTGTGGCGCGCACGCTTCCCGGGTTTCCACACGGGTGCCGATGAGATCTTGCTCGCACGTGGCTTCCACATCGCTCACCTCAACACGAACGGGATGCTCGGGAGCCCACGTGCGATGGCGCACTGGGACGCGTTCTACCGGTTCGTCACCAAGCGAGGACTCGCGAAGCGCGTCGCGCTCGAAGGTGTCAGCCGAGGCGGACTCTTCGTCTACGGGTTCGCTGCCGAGCATCCGGAGCGTGTCGCGTGTCTCTACGCCGACACGCCCGTCTGCGACTTCAAGAGTTGGCCCGGCGGACGTGGCAAAGGGCTCGGTCACGACGGGACGTGGAAAGCTCTCTTGAAGGAGTATCGGCTCACCGAGGCGGAGGCGCTCGCTTACGATCGCCTCCCCATCGATCGACTGAAGCCGCTCGCCGATCAACACGTGCCACTGCTTCACATCGTCTCTCTCGACGACCGAGTCGTACCGCCCGACGAGAACACCTTCGTTCTCGCGAAGCGTTACCGCGAGCTCGGCGGGGATATCCAAATCATCGAGGTCCCCCAAGGCACGAAGAGATCGAACGGTCATCACTTTCGCCACCCCGATCCCGTCCGAGTCGCCGATTTCATCGAACGCTACGCGACACCGCGCGTCGTCACGAAGACCCTGCCGGGCGATGACTGGTTCGAGCTGCGGGGCCGATTCGAGAACAGTCGCGTCCGATTCGAGCGCGAGAAGAAGGGTCGCGTCGCGTTCGTCGGCGGATCCATCACGCAGATGCGTGGTTGGCGCGAGATGACGATCGACTACCTACGATCGCGATTCCCCGAAACGAAGTTCGACTTCGTCTCGGCAGGCATCGCGTCGATGGGCTCGACCCCGGGCGCCTTCCGGCTCGAGCGAGACGCCTTCGGTCGCGGCCCGGTCGACCTGCTCTTCGAGGAGGCCGCCGTCAATGATCTTCACAACGGCCGCTCCGAGGACGAGCGGCGTCGCGGTATGGAAGGTATCGTGCGACGGGCGCGATCGCTCAATCCAAACGTCGACATCGTCGTCATGCACTTCGTCGACCCCAATCACATGCGCGACTACCGAGCGGGTAAGCTCCCCAAGGTCATCAAGACCCATGAAGAGGTCACTCAGCACTACGAGCTACCCAGTCTTCACCTCGCGTTGGAGGTAACGCAACGCATCGACGCCGGAGAGTTCACCTGGGAGAAGGACTTCCGCAATCTACACCCGTCTCCTTTCGGCCACCGCCTCTACGCGTCGACGATCCGACGCTTATTCTCGACCGTCTGGTCGAAACCACTCGCCACGGACTCTCGTATCGTCCCGCACCGAATGCCCGAGAAGGCGCTCGATCGATTCTCCTACGATCGAGGTCGATACGTGGACGTGCGAGGAGCGCAGCGGCAAGGTTTCGAGCTCGTCGAGAAGTGCGATCCACGTCGCGACGGGATCGGGGGTGGCGTCCGTCCCGGATTCGTCAATGTCCCGATGCTCGAAGGCAAGAAGCCGGGCGACTCTTTTCGCTTTCGGTTCCGCGGTCGCGGCGTCGGTCTTTTCGTAGCCGCGGGTCCTGACACGGGGGTGATCGAGTACCGGATCGACGGAAGTGAGCCTGAGCGAGTCGATCTCTTCACGAAGTGGAGCGGTCGTCTCCATCTACCCTGGGCCTACGTGCTCGACGCCGAGCTCTCGGACGGTGAGCACGAGCTCGAGGTCAAAATCACCGACCAGAAAAACCCGAAGAGTGACGGTCACGCCTGCCGTGTCGTTCACATGCTCGTGAACGGTTCGCGCTGAAGCGCGTCTCGCATTCCGCCAGAGTCTTCCACTTCGCGAATCCCCGGATAGGATACAGGGTTTCGCTTCGCCGCTCCTCTCGCCGGAAACCCCACGAGACCCGATTCGTATGACGATTCTCACTCTCGGGCGCCGCCCGTCGGTCACGACATTCCTCGTGATCTTCAGTTTCGCTTGCTGGCTCCTCCCATCGACGCGGCTCGAAGCCGAGTCGCTCGCGGGCAAACGCCCGAACATCATCCTCGTGATGACCGACGACCAGGGAATGGGCGATCTCTCCTGCATGGGCAATCAGGTTCTTCGAACTCCGAACCTCGATCGCTTCCACGCGCTCTCGACGCGCTTCACCGACTTCCACGTCAGCCCGACCTGCGCGCCGACACGCGCCGCGATCTTCAGCGGCCGACACGAATTCCGTAACGGTGTGACGCACACGATCAAGGAACGAGAGCGCATGGCACTCTCGACGACGACCTTTCCGAAGCTCCTGCGCAAGTCCGGCTACGAGACGGCCATCTTCGGCAAGTGGCACCTCGGCGACGAGGACGCCTACCAGCCTTACAACCGCGGCTTCAGCGAGGTCTTCATCCACGGCGCCGGCGGCATCGGCCAGTCCTACCCGGGCAGTTGCGCGGACTTCCCCCCGAATCGTCAGAACAAGTATTTCGACATCGTCGCGCTTCACAACGACACCATCGTCCAGACGAAGGGTTTCTGTACGGACGTCTTCTTACAAGCCGGACACGGTTGGATCAAGAAGCAGCGCGACGCGAAGAAGCCGTTCTTCGCGTACATCAGCTTGAATGCTCCACACGGACCGATGATCGCGCCGCAGAAGTACAAGGACCGCTTCACGAAGCTCGGCTGGGACAAGTCCACGGCCGGACGTTACGGGATGATCGAGAACATCGACGACAATTTCGGCCTCCTGATGAAGAAGCTCGACGAGTGGAAAGCGTGGGACGACACGCTCGTCATCTTCATGACCGACAACGGTCAGGCCGGTCGACGAGGGCGGATCAAGAAGAAGCCGCAGCGCATGTTCACAGCCGGCTTCAAGAGCGGCAAGGGAAGCGTCCACGAGGGTGGCACGCACGTCCCCGCGTTCTGGCGTTGGAAGGGAGTGCTCGCCGAAGGCAAGGACATCCCGGCTCTGACGGCTCACATCGACCTCTTCAAGACCTTCTGCGAGCTGACGAGCACGAAGATTCCCGCGGGAATCCAAGAGATCGACGGACGCTCGCTTCTTCCCCTTCTCGAGAATCCGGCCGCCGAGTGGTCCGACCGTCACCTCTTCGTGCACAAGGGGCGCTGGCAGAAAGGCGAAGATCCGAACCGG
The DNA here is from genome assembly GCA_964478085.1 of uncultured Planctomycetia bacterium. GTDB lineage: Bacteria > Planctomycetota > UBA8108 > UBA8108 > UBA8108 > CAYMLL01. Next base: position 2,536 of record CAYZGY010000540.1, on the reverse strand, counting down.
AGCCAATTGAAGAACTGTGCGGTGCGCACGTCCAAGTGGCGCTTCGTGAACAACGCGGAGCTCTACGACATCTCCGTAGACCCCTACGAAAAGAACGACGTGGCCGCTCAGCATCCGGACGTGGTGGCGAAGCTGCGAAAGAAATATGACGAGTGGTGGGCGAAGACGCTCCCGCTGATGGTCAACGAGGACGCCGTACCTCCGAAGCGACAACCGCAAGCGGTGCGCTACGAGAAACAACTCCAAGAACGCGGCATCCCGCAGTGGAAACCGCTCGAATTCTGATCGGAAGACTCCATGAAGAAGCTCATCACCTTCATCTCTTGTCTTCTCCTCTCCGGCACGAGCCTCGCTCCAGGTCAGTCGATCCATCGGCGACTCGAGATCAAGAAGGGCGATCGCATCTGCCTCGTCGGCAACGAGCTCGGCGAGCGCATGCAGCACCACAACTACTTCGAGACTCAGCTGCACGCGCTGTTTCCGAAGCACGAGCTCTCGGTACGCAACCTTTGCTTCCCAGGCGACGAGCCCTTCGAGCGAATCCGCTCGGAGAACTTCGGATCGCCCGACGATCACCTGACGCACAGCAAGGCGAGCGTCGTGATGTTCTTCTTCGGATACGCCGCTTCGTTTCGCGGCGAAGCCGGTATCGAGACGTTCACCGCCGACATGGTGCGTCTCGTCGCGCACACACAGGCTCAGAAGTACGACGGCAAGAGCGCGCCGCGTATCGTCCTCGTCTCGCCGATCGCCTTCGAGGACAAGGACGATCCCAATCTTCCGGACGGCAAGGAGCACAACGTGCGACTCGAGACCATCACGAAGGCTCTCGAAGGCGTCGCGAAGAAGACCGATGTCGGTTTCATCAACGTCTTCCGTCCGACGAAGACCCGCTTTGGCCAGAAGGAGCGCTCCCGCCTCACACTGAACGGAGCGCACCTCAACGACGCAGGCTACGAGTTCCTCTCGACACTCCTCATCGACGGCCTCGTCGATCATGGTCAGGAGACCTGGATTACGCACAAGGGACTTCGCGACGCGGTTGCCGACAAGAGCTTCCACTGGTGGCACCGTTACCGTGCCGTCAACGGTTACTCGATCTACGGATCTCGCGGACGAGCCGGTTCCGACGGCACATACAACAATCGTGACGTCATGGAGCGCGAGCGCCAGATTCTCGACGAGATGTGCGCCAACCGCGATCATCGCATCTGGAAGATCGCTCGCGGAGAGAAGGTCCCCGCCGAGGTCGACGACTCGAACACGCTCCCCTTCATCAAGCCGAAGACGAACGTCGGCGGCAAGAACGACCGGCAGCGGAAGGCCGGCAAGCTCGGCTCGCTCGACTACCTGACGGCCGAGAAGCAGCTGGAGCTCTTCGAAATGGCGGAGGGTTACGAGATCCAGCTCGTCGCCTCCGAGGAGAAGTTCCCGGAGCTCTCCAACCCCGTCGCGCTCAACTTCGACAACCGCGGGCGACTCTGGGTTTCGACGATGCCCGGTTACCCGCACTGGAAGCCGAAGACGAAACTCGCCGACAAGCTCCTGATCTTCGAGGACGACGATGGCGACGGCGCGGCCGATCGCTGCAAGGTCTTCGCTGACGGACTCCACCACCCGACCGGCTTCGAGTTCGGACACGGCGGCGTCTACGTCGCAGAGCAACCCGACATTCTCTTCCTCCAAGACACCGACGGTGACGACCGTGCCGACACGCGCATCCGCAAGCTCGTCGGCTTCTGCTCGGCCGACACGCACCACGGCATCGCCGCGTTCGAGTGGGGACCCGACGGGGGTCTCTACTTCGAGGAAGGCACCTTCAAGTTCTCGCAAGTCGAGAGCCCCTACGGTGTCACGCGCCTCCACGAAGCAGGTGTCTGGCGCTACGAGCCGCGTCCCGAGAAGATCGGCGTCCACATCAGCTTCGCCTTCGCGAACCCCTGGGGTCACGTCTTCGACCGCTGGGGCCAGAACTTCATCGGCGACGCGTCTCCGGGTCACAGCTACTGGGCCGCGCCGATCTCGGGTCGCATCGACTACCCGCGAAAGCACCCTGGCGGGTCGCAGCACCGTCGCGTGGCCAAGACCCAGCCGGGTCTCCCGAAGGAGTACGGCGCCAAGTACCGCTTCCCGACCTTCTACCAGAAGCGCACGCGACCTCTCGCAGGCTGCGCGATGATCTCGAGTCGTCACTTCCCGCCCGAGATGCAAGGCAACTTCCTCGTGACGAACTGCATCGGCAATCGCATGCTCCTCAACCACGAGGTGAGCGAGAAGGACTCGGGATTCGTCGGCAAGGAGATCCCGCCGATCGTCTCGTGCAAGGACGGGAACTTCCGACCCGTCGACGTCCAGATCGCTCCGGACGGATCGATCTACATCGTCGACTGGCACAACGCGCTCATCGGTCACTTGCAGCACAACCTGCGCGACCCGAGCCGCGATCACAGCCACGGTCGCATCTGGCGTGTGACCTACAAGAATCGTCCGCTCCTCGAGCCGGCCAAGATCGCCGGTGAGCCGATTCCTGCGCTGC
>CAYZGY010000539.1:0-5935 GCA_964478085.1 uncultured Planctomycetia bacterium | reverse complement strand
GGCCGCTCCCCCGCGGCCGGGCGAGCCGCCCCCACCGCCTGGCCCCACCGAGCGCTCCCCCGCTGCGCGACGAAGCTCGAGGAGAACTCCGGGTTAGCCGCAAGACTCGTAGGTGTCGCAGCCGAGCTCGCCGCGCGAGCCGCTCGGGTCCGGATCGAATCCGCAAGGTTCACTCGCCGGGCCGGGTGGGGGCAGTGCCTGTCCACCCTTGAAGAGGTAGTTGAGCAGGAAGATCGGCGCGTTGAGGTTGAGGCTGCCCATGTTGGCCGTGTCGGCCGCTTCGAGGCATCCGGGCCGCTCGCCACCGAGGAAGAGAAAGTCGAGGATGCGGAGCGCGTCGCCCATGTCGCTTCGGCCATCGTCGTTCGCGTCGCCGCGGTGAAACGGTTTCGGCTCACGCGGTCGGCTGCTCGCGAGTCGGACGAGACCGTTCGGGTGCTCTTCGCTCCTCCGCCAGAAAGCGATGACGGGATAGCCGAGCCAGTCGAGCTCGAGGATCGCCGTGCCCATGTAGAGATCTTCACTCGACGAGAGCACGGTTCGCTTCTTCCAAGTACCGTGGTCCTCACCCGAGAGCGGAGTCGAGCGTCGTGCGAAGACAATTCGGCGTGCATCCGAGTCGGCGAGGGTGGGTGTATCGTCGTAATCGAGAAGCAGGGTCAACAGCCGGTTGAAAAAGTGCTTCGAGTGGATCAGCGAGACGATTCGTTCGAGATCGAGGAGCTGAAAGACCCTTCGCCAGAACGAGGCTACCGGGATCCGAGATTCCATGGGCGCGACAGAACGCGATGTGAGGTTGATCTCGGACGTCGATCGTGATCGACGTCCGAGGCCTCGCGCTGAAGAGCCGCTGTACTCCAGGACTTCGAACGTCCAATGAAAGCCGTTGAAGTACCCGTACTGGAGGCTATCGGTTCCGCCGAGTGACGCTGGGAAAAGCGTCGCGAGGTGGAGATTCTGTCTGCCCGGAGAAGCAGCGAAAGAGCTGTCCCAGCCATCGTTTCCCGTGATCAACGCCGGCTCGGAAACTCGACGATGACCTTGAGCGCACCGTCCCGGCGGTCGCGGAAGGTCTCGAAGGCGGTCTGGATGTCGGCGAGTTTGTGACGGTGCGTCACGAGACGAGCGACGTCGATGCGGCGCTCGGCGACCCACTGCATCGCGAGGGGGAACTCGTCCTCGAAGCTCGGGTTGACCGTCGTGTGGAGCGTGATGTTCTTGAAGAAGAGATCGCGCCAGTGGCTGATCTGAACCGATGCCTCGGGAACTCCGAAGACGAGAATACGACCGCCGTGCCGACAGAGCCCGACGCAGAGGTCGACCGTCTGGTCACGATGGCCGACGCACTCGATGACGACGTCGACCATTCGGCCGCCGGTGATCTCGCGAACTTGCTCGACGGGATCGGCGCTCTCCGAGTACACGACGTCGGTCGCGCCGAACTCGTTCGAGCGCTCGAGCCGTGCGCGGACCTTGTCGATCGCGATGATTCGGCGCGCGCCGAAGTTGCGCACGCAGGAGTTCATCTGCTGTCCCATCGGGCCTTGCCCGACGATGGCGACGTCGAGGCTGATGAAGTTCGGAATCTTCTTGAGCCCGAAAATTGCCGTGCCGAGCGGTTGTGCCATGACCGCGATCTCCTCGCTGGGAATGCGCGAGTCGACGGGAATCACGCGATCTTCGCTGACGGCGTATCGCTCGAAGAATCCGACTTGACCTTCAGGCACCGCGAGGACGTAGTCGCCCTTCTGAAATTTCGTTCCGTTCGTGTCCGTGACGACACCGACCATCTCGTGAAGCGAGAGGCCGGGCTTGAGCGGGTACTCGTACTCGCCGCCGCCGCAGTCCGCGCCGCCGAAGAAGGGTAGGTCCGATCCACAGAGGCACGTAGTCGATGGCTGAAAGATCACCTGCCCCGGCTTCTCGAGCTTGGCTTCGGGGACGTCGATGAGCTCGATCTTGTGCGGTGACGTGATCTGCGCGGCAAACACGGCTTACTCCCCGGTGCTCTTTTCGGTTTCGGCGACGGCTTCTTCACCTTCGTGGCCGCCTTCGCCGCTCGAATCCTTGCTCCGCATCATCGGAAAGGCGATCACGTCGCGAATCGAGTGTGAATTCGTCAGGAGCATGACGAGACGGTCGATGCCCAGCCCCACGCCGCCTGTGGGCGGCATGCCGCAGCCGACCGCCTTGAGGAAGTCGACGTCGATCGGATGGTTCTCGACGCCATCTTGATCGAGACCCATCTCCTTCTGGCTCTCGAAGCGCTCCTTCTGCTCGACGGGGTCCGTGAGCTCGGAGTAGGAGTTGCCGATCTCCATGCCCGCGACCATCGGCTCGAAGCGCTCGACGAGTCGATCGTCGCCGCGCTTCTTCTTCGTCAGGGGCGAGATCGCCACGGGGTGATCGCACACGAACGTCGGCTGGACGAGCTTCGGCTCGACGAGCTCACCGAAGAGCTCCGCGATGGCGTGGCCCCAGCTGAAGGGCTTCGGAACGGGCATCTTGCGCCTCTCGAACTCGGCCTTGAGTGCGTCTTCATCGGCGTTCTCCGCGTCGATGCCCGCGACCTCCTTGAGGCCGTCGAGGATCGTCATGCGCGTCCACGGCGGTGTGAAGTCGATCTCCGTTCCCCCGTCTTCCAAGTCACCGTACTCGACCTTCATGCTCCCGGTCACCTGTTCGGCGACGGTCGAGACGAGCTCCTCGAACTGCTTCATCTGGTACTCGTAGTCGACGAAGGCCTCGTACCATTCGATCATCGTGAACTCGGGATTGTGACTGCGGTCGATCCCTTCGTTCCGGAAGTTCTGGCAGATCGTGTAGACCTTTTCGAAGCCGCCGACGATGAATCGTTTGAGCGGAAGCTCCGGCGAGATGCGCAGGTAGGCGGGATGATTCGAGAGTGCGTGAATCGAGGTCTCGAACGGACGTGCCTCGGCGCCGCCATAGTTCATCTCGATGCTCGGCGTCGTCACCTCGATAAAGTCACGGGCGTCGAGGAAGTCGCGCATCGCTTTGACGATCTTCGCGCGCGCGACCATCGTCAGGCGTGCCTTCGGATCGGTGATCCAGTGGAGGTAGCGCTCGCGGTAGAGCGTTTCGGCGTCGGCGAGCTTGTTCCACTCCTGGTCGTCCTTCGACTTCTGGATCGGAACGCGGACGACGGTCTTCGCGAGAACCTCGAGCGTCTTCGCTTGAATCGAGAGCTCGCCCATCTTCGTGACAAAGACCGGACCCGAGACACCGATCCAGTCGCCGCGGTCGATGCCGTGGCGGATCAGCTCCCAGGTGCCCTCGTCGAACTCGTTCTTGCGCAGCATCAGCTGCATGCGGCCGTCGAAGTCCTGGATGTCGGCGAAGATCATCTTGCCCTTGCCGCGGTACGCGACCATACGGCCGGCAACGCGCACGTCGATGTCCTCTTTGTCGACGAGGTCGTCCTGCTGCGCGCGCACCTCGCTCAGCGTGTGCGTGCGTTCGAACGAGTAGGGGTAGAGCTCGACTCCCTTTTCCCGGAGGTCGGCGCGTTTCTTGAGGAGCTCGTCGTCGAAGGGCATGGGGGTCTCAGATTTTCGTGTTTGGGCCGAAAATGAAGCCTCTGAACATACCGCAGGGGTCCCGGGGACGCAATTGTCCGCCGTGCCGCCTATTCACCGAGATGCAACGAGCGGCGCTCGGTGTAGGCGTCGAACGCGTCGCCCGGGACTTCCCGGAGGAGCGTGAGCGGAAAGAACGATCCGGACTCACGCAGACCGGGCGGGAGGGGGGCGCTGAAGACGAGACGGGCTCCACGCTCGAGCGCGTCGTCGACGGTGCTCTCGAAGGCGTTCCCGCGCAGCCTCGTCGATGACGGGGCGACAGGCCCAGGCTTCCGGGTCGGCATCGGCCTCCTCGAGGTCGACGCTCTCGGCCGGGCCGTGAACGACCCTCGGCGCGAGCTCGACGAGCGCGTCGAGGAACGAATCGAAGATCGGCGCGTCGAGCCAGACGTCCCGAAAGGAGTCCGGGCTCTGCCCCGATGCGCGGGTCAGCAGGATCGACTGCGAACGGGACCGACCGCGAACGGGACCGACCGCGAACGGGACCGACGGGAGCCTACTCGACGCGGATCTTCGCCGAGACCATCGTCAACGGCTCGCTCGTGGCTCCGGATCCCGAACCGCAAGCCTCGAGGGTGTCGAGCGTCTCGAGTCCGTCCACGACCTCGCCGAAGATCGTATGATTGCCATCGAGCCAAGGAGTCGGGACGAAGGTGAGGAAGAACTGGCTTCCGTCCGTGCCCGGACCGGCGTTCGCCATGCTCAGGATTCCCTTGCGGTCGTGCTTCTGCGGGCCGCCGAACTCGCCGTCGTACTTGTAGCCCGGCCCACCCGTTCCCGTTCCGAGCGGGCAGCCACCCTGCGCCATGAACTGCGTGATGACGCGGTGGAAGGAGAGGCCGTCGTAGAAGCCGAGCTCGGTGAGGTAGATCGTGCTCGAGGCGTGCTGCGGCGCGTCTTCGACGAAGAGCTTGACCGCGATGTTGCCCTTGTTCGTCTCGATGTCCCAGTAGTAGCTCGAGGCGCTGTCGAACTCGAATCTGGGGGGCTCGTCGACGCTGCCACGCCAGCGCGGGTGGCTCGTGTCCTGGTCGCGATCCGCGATGAACTTCTGGCAGGCTTGGATGGCCGGGTCGTTCGCTTTCTTGTCAGACATCGTTCACTTCCTTTCGTAGATACGTACGTTCACCGGACCGAGATCCAAGTGCGATTCATCAAGAGAGGCGACTTCGGCGTGCCCCGACCCGGAGTGCCGAGACTCTCGAGAGTCTTGAGCACGTCCGTTCCCTCGATGACCTTGCCGAAGATCGTGTGCTTGTCGTCGAGCCAGGGTGTGGCCTTGAAGGTGAGAAAGAACTGGCTTCCGTCCGTGCCGGGCCCTCGGTTCGCCATGCTCAGGAGTCCACCCTGCGTGTGCTTGACGCTCGGGTCGAACTCGCCGTCGTACTCGTAGCCGGGGCCGCCGGTGCCCGTCCCGAGCGGACAGCCACCTTGCGCCATGAAGTCCGGGATAACGCGGTGAAACTTGATGCCGTCGTAGAACCCGATCCGCGAGAGATAGATCGTGCTCGAAACGTGCATGGGCGCGACCTTCGGCATGAGCTCGACGAGGATGCGACCCTTGTTCGTCTCGATATGCCAGATGTAGCTCACGCCCTCGGTGAAGGTGAACTTCGGCGGTTTCGAGAGCTTCTGATTCCAGCCCTTCTTGCTCTTGTCGACCGATTGCGAGGCGATGAACTCATCGCAGGCCTTGATGGTCGCGTCGCTCGACGTCTTGCCCGCCTTCGGGGCGGGGGACTTCTCCTCCTCGGCGCATCCCGAAAAAGAAAGGACGACGACGGCCAACTTGCAGATGACGACGGTGCGGAGCGCGTTACGCATGTGCTTCTGATCCATGGATTCTCTGATCTCGAGACCGATTCGGCTGTGGATGTTCCGGAAAACGACCCTCGAGGAGCATATTCCGAGCGAATTCGGAGGGCAAGAGCGAAGACGGCGCCGGCGGCTACCACCCGTTGAAGAAGTCGATTCGGCGTCCAAGCGGCCGATTCGCCCGAGCTCTTCGTCGCTGAAACTCGCCAATGCACGGCGCCGGCGGCTACCACCGGAACTCGTGAAACGAGCCGATGATCTCGTCGGCCAGCTCGAGGCGATCGGCGGGGTACGAGTTCGTGATGGCGACGCAGTACATGCCGGCCGACTTCGCGGCCTCGACGCCGCGGAAGCTGTCCTCGAAGACGAGGCACTCCTCAGGGGTCAGGTCCGGCGTGCCACGTCGTCGCAAGATCTCGAGGCCTCCGAGGAAGCTGTCGGGCGCGGGCTTCGACGGGTGCCCATCGTCGGCGCTGACGAACTCGGGGAAGCGGTCGAGAAGCTCGTAGGGCCGGAGG
>CAYZGY010000538.1:2139-5940 GCA_964478085.1 uncultured Planctomycetia bacterium | reverse complement strand
TTTCGCAATTGCAGTCGCTGTTGATTGGCGATGTTCTGGTCACAGAGCCCGATGGCCGCCTGGACGCCGCCTTGCCGCCCGAGCTGAAGATGGTGGTGAGCTCGGGCAACGAAGTAGACACCGAGCTGACTCGTTCAGCCGAGTCCGTGCCCGTCGAGACGCTCCGCACCATTCAGGGATGTTTCACGCCGGCGCCTTTTCGCTACCGACTGACGACCGCCGAGGCGTTCGCGAACTACGAGAAGGCCGAGAAGTTGTGCGGTGTGGCGGTCACGCAAGACCCGGCCGCGTCGGATCTCTGGATCGTGCGCAACCGAAGGATCATCGCGCTCTTGGGCATGTGGACCCTTGCCGGCGAGCCTGAGTATCTTGAGCAAGCGGCCCGAGAGGCGCGCACCGCTCTAACCACGAAGCTGCCCCGCGGGGCCGACATCGTGCCACGCTTCTGTCTCGCCAAGGAAGCACTCCGGCGGGGGGACTCGAAGCCGGAGTCCGTCATTTCGGATCTGATCGAGGAATCGGGCGGGCCCGAAGCGTCCGTTTCGGCCCATGCCGCGGCCGTGATCCTGGCGCTGTACGTCAACGCGCGGGACCTGCACGATCGCTACCGCGCCAAGCTGCTGGCAGCGCCGGATGGAGGCTGCTCCGTGCTGTGGTCCGTGGTTTCGTTCCTGCGAGATCGGGTCTACACCTACCGCCTGTTGAAGGCCAATTACTTCCACAAGGAGCGTGACTCGGCGCGTGTCTACATGATCAACCATGGCGCCCCTCCGATGACCGGAGTCTTGCCGACCCTGAAACTCAAGACCCTCGACGGGCGAGCGCTGAGCCTACCGGAAGACACCCAAGGCAAACTGACGCTGCTGGTCTTTGTCGAGCCGTCCGCTGAACCCGAGGCGGAGTTTCCCATGGACATCGGCGAAGGTGAAGACAAGAAGCCGCACCACAATTATCTCCAGTTCGCTTGCGACCTGGCAGACAGGCATGTCAACAAGGACGTTACTACGATCGTGGCCTTCTTGTCCGACGATGCGAAACGCATCCATGCCCTGATGAAGACAAGGGGACTGACCTTCCAAGCCGCCATTGTGCCAGGAGGCCTCGCGAACCCGATGGTGCGCCGGCTGGGCGTTCTTTCGGCGGATCGTATCCCGAACGTCTTCCTGCTCCGCCGAGATGGCTCCATGGTGTGGCACGCATCCGGACTGCCATACGGAGACGCCGAAAAGTTCGTCAACTTGCTCGCCGCGAAAGTCCACATCGAGACTTGCGAAATAGAGACGGCTTACGAAACTCTGCGAAAGGGCCATTTCGAGGAGGCGGCGCGCATCTTCGGCGGACCCTATCTTCCTTGGGCCCCCGATCGCTACGGCTGGCGATCGCCGAGATACCATGGGCAGACTTTGGCCTACATGGGCCTGAAGGACTGGAATGCCGCGCTCGAGTCGATCGAGAAGGCGATCGATGCCCAGAAACTGCGCTACTTTCGGGGACGAAGGAACAAGAACCCCGAGCATTGGCGAACGGAAGCGGCGACGGTGACGATCGAGAACCCGGACGACACCCTGGTGGAACTACGGGCTGTCAAGGCCGAGATTCTCGACAAGCTCGGCCGCAAGGACCTGGCGGCCCAAATGCGCCGGCGGGCTGGAGAGCCAGCCAGGCCGGATGCTCCGAGCCTGTACAAGTCGACCCACGACCGATTACGAGACTGGTTCAAGCAGCACAGATTGGAAACACGAGAATGAAGAGGCACAACATCATCAAGAGCGGATGGACCCTGACGGGCCTGGCGATCCTGACGATATCCACGTCCGTCTTTGCCGCGGCGAAACGGACGCCGGTCAATCTCACCCCCGAAGGGAAGAAGCTCGAGGCACACTACAGCAAGTTGCTGGCTGACCTGAAGCAACAGGTCGCGCGCCTCGAACCTGAGGTCGACGAAAAGAAGAAAGCCGAGTTCACGAAGCAGATCGGCGCGCTCGAGAATGTCACGCCTGTGACCAAGATGGTCATGCGCAATGAAGTCAGCGTGAAGTACGGCCCGGGCAACCCTGCCTTCGCCGAAAAGCAGAAAGATGTCCTTACGGCGGCCCGCGCTGTCATGAAGGACGTTGAGGCATTCTTAGGTGGCGAGAAAGAGCTGGCCATCATGGCCAAGTTCGCATTGCTGACTCATGCCACTCCGAGTCGCCTGGCCGAGTTCGCGCAAAAGGGGGAAGCGGAGAAAGCGCTGGTCGATGAGTTTCTCGAGGACGACCAGCTCGTCGTGCAGGCCATGACGTTGGGAGGTGCTACTGGCGGAAACTACGGCCAAGCGATGCGTAACTACGCAGCCATCCAAAAATCCAGTGAGCGTGCGCGCGAGGGTTTCTTCCAGGTCTGGGCCCTGGCTGCATCCCTTCAGTACACGGGCGAGACCTACGTCTATCCCGACGTTCCCGCAGCCGAGTCCTTGGCCAAGTACTACCTGGATTACCTGAAGGCGTACGACGACGGCGTGCTCGATCCGGCTTTTTCCGAGCTTGGCGGTACGGGATGGAACTATCGCTTCGTCTTTCCAGACTCCTACACGCTCGAAGACATCGAGTGGATCAGGAAGGTGCTGCGCAACTACCGTCCCGATCACACGCGCCTGGAATACCGATGGCGCTACTGCCGTATCGTCAGATCCGACGTTCCCTATACCAGCTCCGTCAGAAGACCGGTACGACCCGACTTGAACTTGTCGAAAATCCAAGACTTCTTTCTGGAAGGCGGCATCTGCGGCCCCCGTGCGTTCGTCGGGCAAATATCGGGATATGCCTTCGGGATACCTTCTCGCCGCGCACCATCCCCGGGTCATGGTGCCATGGCGCACTGGACGCCAGATGGATGGACGACGGTATTGGGACCCCACTTCTATTTCTGCAAGAACATCAACGGAATGCCTCCCATGGACTTCCTCTTGGAATCTCAGGCGCAAGAAGATCCCAAGGGGTTCAAGCAGGTGCTCATGTGTGAGTGGTTAGGGAAGGCGCTGTCCGAAGATGCTCCCCGCAACTACGGGGCAAGCGGTGGATTTTGGCGATTGCTCGGCTTCTACAAACGACAGGCCATCGTCGAAGATCAGAAGATCGAAGACGTAGGAACTACGGGCGAAGACCTCGCAGAATCCAATGTCAGTAGCGAGAAGGAAGAGATCGCGCAGATCAAGATCCCCGAGAAGTTCCGCAAGATGACCGTGGCCAAGGATGGCACGATCACCATTCCCGTAGCGGCATGTCGATCACCGAAGAACGGTGAGAAGATTCTATTCATGGAAAGCATCGATGGCGGAATGCAAGTGCACTACGGCTTGCAAGGCAGACGCCCGGAGTTGCTCAGTTACACGGTAAGTCTTCCCAAGGCCGGCAAGTACGGCTTTACGGCACATGTGTGCACCGTGACAGTCGAACGACAGTTTCTGCTTCGCGTGAACAGAAGAACTTTCGTCGATGTCGACATTCCCTACACCAAAGCCGACTGGATGGACACCGAACCCGTTGAGCTTCAATTGAAAGAGGGGCGAAACCGGATTTCGTTTACTCAGAAAGCTCCGAATAAGGGCGTGAGTATCAAGTACTTTCAGTTGAAGCCGTTGGAGTAGCGTAAGGGCCCGACGAATCCACCCCTCGAAATCGTCAGAATCGACCGCGAGAGCCTCGATCTCGGCAGTTCCGATCACACCCCCGCCAAGCCGTTATCAGCGTGATAGAAATCCGGAAGCGATTCGAGGCCGGGAAGTCCGGTTACGATGAGCTCCGTCGACTCGGCCCCGTT
>CAYZGY010000538.1:0-2129 GCA_964478085.1 uncultured Planctomycetia bacterium | reverse complement strand
CCGAGACTATGATAGTGGGTGGTACCATTTTCGGGGGCACTCCAGGGTCTCTTGCGCAGCGACGAAATTGTTTGTCGTGAACGCCACCGACTGCACCGTCAGTACGACTCGAGCTCGTGTGGAACCTGTTTCGGTCATCGTTCACCTCCCGGGAAGCAGGAATTCATTCGGATCGACATCACGGTCCGTTTTCAATCGAGATCTCTGCCCTCTTCCAAGATATTCTGCGGCTCTTCGGGAGAGTTCCGCGTTGGGTGCGATTTCAGCGTTTGTTCGGTGAAACGCCCCGGCGCCCTCGGACAAGTTTTTGTAACGCGCGATGGGGGCCCTCCGAGATATCCTGTTCCGCGGAACTCATCACAGACAAACGACAGAATGACGAAAGAACACGAAGACATTCAGGCCGTTGAGCGACTCGGCCAGGCGAGGGACGCGATCGTTGCCGAACTGCGCAAGAAGATCGTGGGCATGGACGAAGTCATCGACGAGATGATGACCGCGATTTTCTCTCGCGGTCACTGCCTGCTAGTGGGCGTGCCGGGATTGGCGAAGACGCTGCTCGTCAGCTCGCTGGCGGAGACGATGTCGCTCTCGTTCAAGCGCATCCAGTTCACGCCGGATCTCATGCCGTCCGATATCACCGGGACCGAACTGCTCCAGGAGGATCCCGAGACCCACCAGCGACGGTTTCAGTTCCAGAAGGGGCCCGTCTTCACCAACTTGCTGCTCGCGGACGAGATCAACCGCACGCCGCCCAAGACACAGGCCGCGTTGCTCGAAGCGATGCAGGAGAAGCGAGTCTCCTCCGGTGGTGAGGACTACAAGCTCGACGAGCCGTTCTTTGTCCTCGCGACTCAAAACCCGATCGAGCAGGAGGGAACCTACCCGCTGCCCGAAGCGCAGCTCGACCGCTTTCTTTTCAATATCCTCGTCAAGTATCCGAGCCATTCGGAAGAGCTCGACATCGTCAACAGCGTGACCAGCGATGAAGAGCCCGAGCTTAAAGAGGTCGTCGATGGTCCGTCCATCCACCAGTTCCACCACGACGACCGCCCCATTCCGGTCGCCGAGCACGTTTCCAATTACGCCGTGTCACTGGTGCGGGCGACTCGGCCCGACGAATCCGGCTCGCCGGAGTTCGTCAAGAAGCTGATGGCTTGGGGCGCCGGGCCGCGCGCATCCCTGAACCTCATTCTCGCGGGGAAGGCCCGTGCGGCTCTGCGTGGACGCTGTCACGTCTCGGTCGACGATATCCGTGCACTGTGTCTGCCGGTACTTCGACATCGAATCGTGCCGAACTTCGCGGCACGGTCGGAAGGGATGACGTCGGACACGCTGATCGAGAAGCTCGTAGAAGAGATTCCGTCGGACGAGAAGCTACTGTCGAAGAGAGCCTGATCGCGCGCGTCAACGCGGCGCGGATTCTTCTCCATGTCTCAACATTTGCCCGAAGCCAACTACTTCGACCCCGAGGTGCTGCAGAAGCTCGGTGACCTCGAGCTGATCGCACGTGAGGTCGTCGAAGGATTGCGAGTCGGAAGCCACCGCAGCCCGCTGCGCGGTTTCAGCACGGAGTTCGCGCACCATCGACAGTACGCGCCTGGCGACGCGATCCGAGATCTCGACTGGCGCGTCTTCGGACGCACCGATCGCTACTACACGAAGCTCTACGAGGCGGAGACGAACTTCGATTGCACGATCCTGATCGACGTCAGCTCCTCGATGAACTACGCTTCGGCGAAGGTCAGCAAGCTCGAGTACGCCAAGTTCCTTGCGGCCTCGCTCGCGTACGTCGTGCTCAAGCAGCGCGACTCGGTCGGGCTTTCCGTGTTCGACGAAGAGGTGCGCGCCTACTTGCCGCCGCGTTCGGCGATGGGGGTGATCCTCGAGATCGACCGCCTATTGCGCGAAGCTGAGTCAGTGCCGCGGACGAGCATCGCCAAGCAGCTTCACGACATCGCCCTGATGATGAAGCGGCGATCGTTCGTGATCTTGATTTCCGACCTCTTCTCCGATGTCGATGACATCCTCGCCGGCCTCGATCGCCTTCGGTACGACGGACACAACGTGGTCGTCCTGCACACGCTCGATCCGTACGAGATCGAGTTCCCGTTCAAGGGAACCTGGCT
>CAYZGY010000537.1:0-5942 GCA_964478085.1 uncultured Planctomycetia bacterium | reverse complement strand
GCTTTCCGAGGCGATGGGTGAGCAGCTCGAGAAGGCTGGCAAGGACGCGGCTTCTCGAACCAGCGAGTTCGACGAGTCGATCGACAGGCTCCGATCACGTCTCGAGATCCCGCCGGGGAGCGAGTTCCTCGCGGACCTCCGCTCGGTCGTCATCGGGGCGGTCGAGTCGCCGATCTTCGCGGTCTACCAGAACATCTTTCTCATCTTCGAGTTCGAGGACGCCGACCGCGGCGAGAAGATTCTTCGCGAGTCGCTCGAACGACTGGCTCGGCGACTGACCAAGCGGCCGGAAGGACGCGAGTTCCAAGCGATCGATCTCGAGGTCGACGATCACCCGTTCACGATCCACCGCCTCGAGGCGCTCCCGGCCCTGCGACCGACTTACGCGCGCGTCGGAGATCGGTTTGTCGTCACGCTCGCCGAGTCGACGATTCGCTCGTCCGTCCGCGCGTTCCATCGCACGGGCGTCGAGATCCAGCGCAGCGTTCCTTCGGGCGCGAACAAGGTCCTCTACGTCAAGCCCCGCTCGATCGTCCGCATGACGTCGATCGGACGAAGCGCAGACCCCGACCCGACACGGCTCTTCTTCAGTCACGTCGAGCGTCTTCTCGTCTACACGCGCGAGCACGCCGAAGGACTCTCTCTCGACCTCGAGGTGCCCAAGCTCACGCCGACCTTGCGTGCCGTGCTCAACGAGGCCGCGAAGATCATCGAGGCTGCCGCGCAGCGCGACGAATCCGAAGAGGAGTCCGACGACTAACGGTGAGCAAGAACCTCGCTTCGCTCCTCGTCATGACCGCCGGTGCGGTGCTCACGCTCGCGACCATGGGCTGCTGCTACCTCGCCCCCCACCGCACACCGGAAGGCGTCGAGCGCTGGCAAAGTACGGCGCCGCCCTCCCGCTCGGTCGACGAGAAAGCGGAGCGCTACGGGCAAGATCTCGAACGCCGCTTCCGGACCGAGTCGGGCCTGGTTCAATACCGACTCTCCCTCCGAGGAGTTGCCGAGCCGGCCTCGCTCCTCCCGGATGGTTGCTTCCACACGGGAATCTACCTCGCGAGCCAATCGCTTCGCTTCGCAGCGACGGGCTCCCCGAACGCGCGCACCGAGATCCTGCGGGCGCTCGACGGTCTCGACCTTCTCCACGAGGTCACGGGCAAGCGCGGCCTCTTCGCGCGACACGCCTTGCGGGGCGAGGTCGGCGACTTCCCCCACGCGATCGCCTCGACCGTAAAACCGGGCTACGTCTACCGAGGCGACGTGAGCAAGGACCAGTACGCGGGGCTCGTCTGTGGCCTCGGGGTGACGCTCGCGGTCATCCGCGAAGACGAGGAGGTCCGATCGCGCGCCGGACGTCTCGCGCTCGCGGTCTGCGATCACCTCATCGCTAACGACCTCGAGATCGTCGACCTCGATGGAACGGTCACGACGCACGGAAACCTCCGCGGCTACATCTTCGGTTTCCCGATCGGGGTCAACGCCCTCATCAGCCTGGCGATCGCCCGCACCGCGAAGGAGGCGAGCACGGACGAGCGCTACGAGCGATTCTGGAATCGCCTCATCGCGGAAGACTACCTCGACGCCGCCTACTGGGCTCACTTCCAGCTCTTCGGCGTCGGCAGCCGCATGAACGACAACATGAGTTACCTCGCCCTCTGCGCGCTCGCGCTGCTCGACGACTCGGAGCGCGTCCGGAGCGCTCTCGCGGCGAGCACGAACCGAAGCTGGGAAGCGCTCCGCGAAGATCGCAACGCCTTCGCAGCGCTCGTCCACGGCGCCGCGACGGACGACGAGAGCTCGGCCCGCGACGCCAGGACGCACGCCCGCCGAGCCCTCGCCGAATTCCCCGATCGCAAGATCCCGTTCCCTGTCGACCTGACACGCGAAGGCTTCGACTTCCCCGTGAAGCTCCTCAACTCCCGCAAGTGCGTTCCCCGAACGACGAGCGGAGTTCCCCTCTACCTTCGTCCCGTGAGCTCCTCCTACTGGGCCGCCGACCCGTACGCACTGGTCGGCCGGCTCGGGGCGATCGGGGGCTCGGAGATGGCGGGCGTCGATTTCCTGGTCGCGTATTGGCTCCAACGCTGTCACGACAAAGAAGGGTCGTCGTGACACGCTCGACGAATCGACATCGCCCTGAGGTCGGGGGAAAATCGTAGTGGTCTTCCCCAATCGGTCCTCCCTCGGAGATTCGCACGTGGATCACGAAGCCATCCGCCGACGCGTCGCAACGTGGAACTTGGCGGAGTCTTACCTCCAACTGGAGCTCCGCAACACGACGACCGAACACAAGTTTCAGCAGCTCTGCGCTCTCTTCGAGTCAGCCGTGCGCCTCGGCTGGGAAACGACGACGGCGTCGGAAGTCGAACGAGTTCGCGATCGCTGGAATCGCCTTCGCGAGTTAGCGCAGCACGAATCCCTCTCTCGACCCGAGAATTCGTGACCGACCCCACGCCACTCGCCCCACTCGAAGCGGCGCTTCGGTCAGCGCACGACTGGCTGAAAGCAGCACGAGTGCCGTTCCTGGTGATCGGCGGAGTCGCGTCCTCTGTCGAGATGACGTCACGACGCGGCGACACGCCGCGTGGCTCGACCTCCGTGTCGACCCGGAGGAACCGCGTCGACGCTACGCTCGAGCTCGCTTTTGGGGGCTGGCAGGGTCGAGTTCCTCGTCGTCGTATATCCGCGCCTTCGCCTGTTTCTAGATCTCGATCTCAGCAATTTCTCTCTGGACGATCCAGGCCCCTTCACCGACAATCCCGGGCGTCACAACGCCTGGGCGGGGCCCGGGGCCTGTTTCGGGGAGGTTGACATGTCGGAATCGAAGGACGTTCGGGAGCAGCTTCGTCGGCCGATCAGCGCTGAGCTCTACGACGAGATTCGCGATCTCTGGAAGACGCACTCGATCGCGGAGGATCGTCGGGATCTCGATGGCTTGATCTCGACACTGACGGAAGACTGCGTCTACGAGATCGTCGATCAGCAGAGCGGCGCGGTACTCCACGCGTGGAACGGGCACGACGGCGCGCGCGAGTTCTACCGTTCGCTCCTCGGGGCCTTTCCCGACGTCCAATTCGACCTCCAGAACATCGTCATCGGGCCGCAAGGCATCTTCGAGGAGGCGATCCTGCGCGGTACGTGGACCGAGGCCTGGCTCGGTCGCGAGCCGAGCGGAGAGGCGATCGAGACGAGAGTCCTGATCCTGTTCCCCTGGGATGAGGAAGCCCGGCTCTTTTCGGGCGAGAGAATCTACGCCGGTCCGATCGGCACCTGAAACGGATCGGCAGGTAAAGCGGATCGCCAGGTAAAGCGGATCGCCAGGTAAAACCGGGGTTTCGCTTGCCAAACTCTGCTCGCAAGAGGCGCTCCCACCGAGTACCATGCGCCGGTTTCCGGACAAGTTTCCCCCTCTCTCGACAGACCGAAGCCGTGACTCTCGACGACCTTCGAATCGACCAACACGGTGTGATCACCGAATGCCTGGGGAACGACGCCGCCGTATGTCGTCTTTCCGAGATGGGTCTCGTGCCGGGCGTCAGCGTTCGGCTCGTTCGCCGCGCCTTCTTGGGTGGACCGATCGAGATTCAAGTCGGCCAGACCCACCTGGCGATCCGGCGCTACGTCGCGCAGAACGTTCGCATCGAGGTCGTCGAGAGCGGGCACGCCGGAGAGAGCTCCCCCCAGTGACCACCGCGATGAATCCCAATGCCGAATCGGATGCGTCCGGCTCCGACAGCGCGACGCGTCCGATAACCGCCGTGCTCGTCGGAAATCCGAACGCCGGCAAATCCACGCTATTCAATCACCTGACGGGACTGTCGCAGAAGGTCGCGAACTTTCCGGGTGTCACCGTCGAGACCCACGAAGGGCAGCTGCGCCGTTCGCCCGTTCCGATCACGATCATCGACGTGCCCGGGACGTACAGCCTCGCGGCGAACTCCCCCGACGAGGTCGCCGCGATCGAGGTCATCCTCGGCCGGCGCGACTTCGACGGCGCAGCGACGCCTCCCGACGTAATTGTGCACGTCGTCGACGCGAGCAATCTCGAGCGCAACCTCTACCTCTTTTCACAGCTCCGCGAGCTCGGCCGCCCCCTCGTGATCGTGCTCAACATGCTCGACGTCGCCAAGCGGCGTGGGATCGAGATCGACCCCGACGCGCTCGCCGAGCGGCTCGGAGCCACCGTCGTGGTGACGCAAGGGCAGAAGGGCGTCGGAATCGAGGACTTGAGCGCGGCGATCATCGCGAAGCGGGCGGAGGGCGACGTCACCGAGGCCCATCGAGAGTTCGTCGTTCTCGAAGCCTTCGCCCCGGCTGTCCAGCAGCTCCTCGAAAACTCCCGGGAGCTGATTCGCGCCAAGGGCGGACGCGAGCTTTACGCGATCGAGGCCCTGCGCCTGATCTTCGATCGCGGCGGATTCCTCGAACGCCACCTCACGGCGCAACTAGGGCCGGAGTTCGAGAAGCACCTCGAGACGGCGCGCGCGTCGATCCCGTCGGGTCGAGCGGCGAGCGTCATCGAGTCCGAAGAGCGCCATCATTGGGTCTCCGAGCGTCTCGAAGGCGTCATCCGCCACCCGGCGAAATCGAAGCCGCACCTCTCGGAGCGCATCGACGACGTCCTGATGAGCCGCTGGACCGGCCTGCCGATCTTCGCGGCGATCATGCTGCTCCTCTTCCAGTCGATCTTCAGCTGGGCGGGTCCGTTGATGGACCTCATCGACGGGACCTTCGGCACGCTCGGCGAGTGGGCCGCAGGGTTGCTTCCGGACGGCATGCTCCAGAGCCTCATCGTCGACGGCATCATCGGTGGAGTCGGCGGCGTCGTGATCTTTCTGCCGCAGATTCTCATCCTCTTTCTCTTCATCGGACTTCTCGAGGACTGCGGCTACATGGCCCGGGCCGCGTTCTTGATGGACAAGCTGATGTCGAAGTGCGGGCTCTCGGGGAAATCGTTCATCCCGATGCTCAGCGGATTCGCCTGCGCGATTCCGGGCATCATGGCCGCTCGCGTGATCGAGGATCGGCGAGACCGTCTGGCGACGATCCTCGTCGTGCCGCTGATGACGTGCTCGGCGCGACTTCCCGTCTACGCGATCCTCATCGGGACCTTCATCCCCGAGGAGTCGTACCTCGGCGGGCTGCTCGGGCTGCAAGCGCTGACCCTCTTCGGCCTCTACGTGCTCGGCATCGTCGCAGCGGTCGCGGTCGCGTTCTTGCTCAAGAAGACGCTCCTGCGCGGCGCTCCGCCGACGTTCGTCCTCGAGCTTCCGTCGTACAAGGTCCCCTCGTTCAAGACGGTCCTCCTGCGGCTCTTCGATCGAGGCAAGGCGTTCCTGATGCGAGCGGGGACGATCATCCTCGCGATCAGTGTCATCGTCTGGGCACTCTCGTACTTCCCGCATTCCTCGGACGTTTCCGAAGCGCACGATCAGGAGCGGCAGGTGGTCTCCGAGCGTCTCGAGGCCCTTCCCGAGGCGGACGCCGCCGGCCGGGCTGCGCTCGAGGAGAAGCTCGACGACATCGATCGGCGCGAGGCCGGTCAGCACCTGCGCGAGAGCTACTTCGGGCGCCTCGGACACGGCGTCGAGCCCCTCTTCGAGCCGCTCGGCTGGGACTGGCGGATCTCGATGGCCGCGATCGCCTCGTTCCCGGCCCGCGAGGTCATCGTCGCGACGCTCGGAACGATCTACAACCTCGGCGACGAGGAGGACGAGGAGTCCGAGACGCTGCGCACGAAGCTTCGCGAGGCGAAGTGGGACGGGTCCGACAAGCCCGTGTTCTCGGTTCCGGTCGCGCTCTCGATCCTCGTCTTCTTCGCTCTCTGCTGTCAGTGCGGCGCGACCGTGGCGATGATCAAACGGGAGGCGAACTCCTGGGGATGGGCCTGGTTCGCGTTCGGGTACATGACCGCCTTGGCCTACGGCGCGGCGTTCGTGGCG
>CAYZGY010000536.1:0-5961 GCA_964478085.1 uncultured Planctomycetia bacterium | reverse complement strand
GGTGGTCCGAGAGGAGCTGGATCATGCCGCCGAGATCGACTTGAAATCGATGCTCGGTTGCTGGCGCCGAATCCTCGGGGGAATGGTCGTCGGGGGCTGGGGTCACAAGAGCTCCGTTTCTGCCGGTCGTCCGCGCATTGTAACACCGCCCGGGGGATCCTGCCGGTCTCAGAGCCCCGGGAATCTTCCGTAGAGCGCGTTCGAGAAGACGTGGTGGAGGGGCCAGAATCCGTACGAGAAAACGATGCACGCGGCCACGAGGCCGACGAGCTGAAACCTCGGCTGCCAGACAATCGTGAGGTAGTTGCGCGCCTTCGTCGACGGGAGGAGGAGCGAGAGCGCCATCGCGCCGTCGAGCGGCGGGACCGGCAAGAGGTTGAAGACGAAGAGGAGGAGGTTGAGCGAAAAGAGGACGCTCAGAAGGACGGCGAGGTCCTCGGCGAGCCCACCGTTCGCGGCGACGGTCACTCGATCGAGCGCGATGGACTCGGGAGCGGCGAAGGCGCCGGCCTCGACGCCGATCGCGATCGCCAGAGCGCAGATCAGCAGGAGCGCGAGGTTCGAGATCGGCCCCGCGATCGCCATCCAAGCGGCTTGGCGAGGTCGCTGGATCGCCCAGAGCGGATTGAACGGCGCGCTCGCCCAGCCGCAAGCGAATCCCGTCATCGCGAAGCTCGCGATGGGGACGGCGATCATGCCGAGAGGCTCGCGGCGCATGTGAGGCCAGGGGTGGAGCGAGACCTGGCCACCGAGGTACGCCGTCCGGTCACCGAGACGGAGGGCCGCCCAGGCGTGCGCCGCTTCGTGGACCACCGCCGAGAAGAGAAAGGCGAGGTACCAGATGATTCCGAGGCCGATGTCGACGGTAGGCATCCGCGTGTTCCGAGAATACTCCGGCGGAGTTCTTGGACGAGCTCCCAGCATCCTTTTTCGGCTCTTGCGGCGACGAATCTGCGAGTCCGTTCGCCGGATGGCTTCTCGGATGTCATCCTCTCTCAGGTGAAAGAGACGAGAGGGGCCGCAGGATGGACGAGAAGCCAGCCTCGAAGACGAAGACGTTGTTTCTTTGGATCGTGATCTTCGCGATCGGCATCGTGATCTACGGGCGGACGCGCGACGTAGACGCGCTTCGACACGTCGAGTACCCGAAGTTCCTCGAGCTGGTCGAGGCGGGGCAGGTCGGCGAGGTCGAGATCGACTCGAACTCGCTGACCGTAACGCTCTGGGAGACCGGCGAGCGCTACGAGACGATCGGCTTCGTCGACGACGCGCTTCAGAAGAAGCTCTCGGAGCACGGCGTTCGCGTCTCGTACCCCGAGCACGGATCGTCGGCGATCATCTGGTGGCTCGTCGCCGGCGTCGTCGTGCTCGCGATTCTGATCGGAGTCTTCGGCAAGGTTTCTGCGGGAGCGCAGGGAGGCGTCTTCCAGATCGGAAAGAGCCGCGCGCGACTCGTCGAGGAGAACGGGACGAGCTTCGAGCACGTCGGTGGCTGCGAGGAAGCCAAGGAGCGTCTCGGCGACGCCATCGCGTTTCTGCGAGAGCCGGCGCTCTGGATCGACTCGGGCGTGAGGTTGCCGCGCGGCATCCTGCTCTCGGGACCGCCCGGTTGCGGGAAGACGCTCCTCGCGCGGGCGGTCGCCGGCGAGACTCAGGTGCCGTTCTATCACATCTTGGCGTCGGAGTTCGTCGAGATGTTCATCGGTGTCGGTGCCGCACGCGTGCGGGACATGTTCGAGCAAGCGAAGAAGAACGCTCCGGCGATCGTCTTCATCGACGAGCTCGACGCGGTGGGGCGTCGTCGTGGATCCGGTGTCGGCAGCGGGCACGACGAGCGCGAGCAGACGCTCAACCAGCTGCTGGTCAGTCTCGATGGTTTCGAGGCGAACGAGAGCGTCGTCGTGATCGCGGCGACGAATCGTGCGGACATCCTCGATCCGGCGGTCCGGGACGATTCGACGTTCAGGTCGAGGTGGGGCGACCCGACGAGGCCGCGCGCCTCGCGACCCTCGCGATTCACACGGAGGGCAAGACGCTCTCGAAGGACGTCTCGCTCGAGCGACTCGCCGATCGAACGCGTGGCGTCAGCGGCGCCGATCTCGAGAACCTCACGAACGAGGCGGGAATCCACGCCGTGCGCCGCGCGATCGCTGAAGACGCGGTGGCGGAGATTCGTGAAGAGGACTTCGAGCGCGCCCTCGCGACGGCCCGTGAGAGAGGCCGGGAGCTCGACGAGCTCGACGCCGTTCTGATCGAATCGGCGACGCAGCTCGCGCAACCGAGCGGGCGGGCCGTCGTGCGAATCGAGACGGTCGATGGACAGAGCTTCGAAGGCGAGGTCGTCTGGGCGGACGGCTTCTTCGTCAAGCTGCGGCCGGTTCCCGGGGGAGAGACGTCAGCGCACGTCCTCGTCGCGAAGTCGCAGATTCGCGAGCTCCACGCGCTCCACGCGCTCGAAGGAACGGCCGCGGAGGACGCGGCGAACGTCGCGAGCGATCTTTGGACGGGTGCCGTTCCCGAGTTCGCGTGAAAGACCGTGAGTCCGTTACGGCAGGAACTCGAGCAGCTCGGCCTCGATCGTGCGAGTGTCGCTCTCGTGCTGCGCTTCGTCGAGCGAGACGGTCGCTTTGAGGAGCAACTGCTCCGTCGCGAGTCCGTCGCGAACGATGAATAGCTGATCGTCGAAGCTGCGTGGCTTGAAGGAGACGATGCCGTAGGCCCAGCTCAGGAGCTCGTCGAAGACTTCGCGAATCTGAGCCTTGGTGTGCTCCTCGAGCTGCCGGCGGCTGACGAGGCCGAGCTCGAAGAGAACCGAGGCGAGCGGAGAGTGCTTGTGCCGTTCACGCTGCTCCCGGAGCGCGCGGTCGAGCTGCTCTTGGGTCAGCAGACTGTCGCGAATCAGGCGCTCGCCGAGTCGCTTCTGTCCGACCGCGTTCGCGTAGACGATGCGACCTTCCTTGATCACGAGGCGAACACAGGAGCCGTCTTTCGTCACGGACGCGATGCCCGTGAGCTTGTCCTGACTGAGCGCTTGCAAGATGCTCGCGAGCGAGACACCTTCGATGTTTCCGATAAACGACACCCGCTGCTCCCTTCGAATCCCCCAGGAGATCTCGTCCCGGACGAGACGTTTCGATGTCTGTCGATCGGTCGGAGCGCGGAGGATTCTGAAGCGAGCTGGGTGGGCACCAGCGTTCCGATTCTGTGGAACCGACTTCCGAATCTATAACCTCGTGGTGTTGGGTGTTATTCGCTCGGGCGATGCGTGTGTTAGAGTGGCCTTCCCGAAAGGCCACTAAAAGACACCGCTATTCCTTGACGAGCTCTGCGAGCAAGGAATAGCTCATGAAGGCGTAGTGACCGCGCCAACGGATTCTTCCTTTGCGATCGATGACGACCGCGGCCGGGTAGCTCAGGACCTTGTACGGTCGTTCGTTGTATCCGCCGTTGTCGATGCAGGTGTCGAAGAAATCGATCTTCTGCTCGCGCAGGTACTGGTCGATCGGCTTGGTCGATTCGGGGTTGCTCGGATCGGAGCAACCGAGGAAGACGACGCCGCGATCGGTCCACTCGGCGATATCGCGACGGATCTTCGGCATCTCGTTCTTGCAGAAGCCGCAGCCCGTCATGAAGAACGTCAGGACGACCACTTCGCCCTGCAGGTCCGCCAAGCCACCAGGAATCGTCCCTTTGAGCCAGTTCTCGGCGCGAAGCGGAGTCGCTCGATTTCCGATGACCGAGAGCTCGCCGAGGTATCGTCTCACCTTCTTGACCGAGCTCGCCTGCTTCGGATCTTTCCCGTACTTCTGGATGAACAGGCTGTAGTAGGCGCGGGCTCCCCTGGCGTCGCCCTTGCCCGCGGTCGTCACGCCCATGCGCATCAGCGCCTTCGGAGCCTGCGCCGACTTCGGATAGAGTCCGTAGGCGAGCTTGTAGCGCCCGAACGCGACGCCGTGATCTCCGAGCAGCATGTACGACGAGCCGGCCATGTACGCGCCGATCGCTGCCCACTTCTCCTCGCTCGAGTAGCGGTTGACCACCTCGTCGAAGATGTCGGCCGCGGCTTGGAGAGGGACGCGCGGGTCGACCTCTTCGCCCGGGAGAAGCAGCTCGGACTGCCCGTCCTTGCCTTGGCGGAAGAGCGTGTCGCCGAGCTCGACGAGCGCTTCGGCGCGCTTGGCATCCGTGCCGCGCATGTTGACGGCTTGCGAGAGAATCTCGAGGGCGCTCTTGTACTGCTTCTTTTTCTGTGCGGCGATGGCGTCTTCGATCGCCTTGGGCAAGTCGCCGTCGAGCTCCGCGACGAGCCGGTAACCTTGCACCTCATCGCGATTCTTCGGGGGCGGAGGAGGAGGCGGGGTCGTATTTCCACCGTCTGTCTTGTCCGTGCCCGCCTTTTCGGGTGCCGTGCCCGCCTTTTCGGGTGCCGTGCCCGCCTTTTCGGGTGCCGTGCCCGCAACGGTCTTCTGGGCCGCGGCTGCTCCCGTCGTCTTTGCAGCCGATGCATCGGCGCTCGCGGACTTCGCGCTCTCCGCCTCTGAGCTTCCCGACTTGGCGGTCTGGGCGGCGTCCTGGCACGAGACGTTCCAGAGCGCGAATGTGCTGATAAGGAGAGCGAGGGAGGGAGCGCGGACGTGGAGTTTCATGGAAGATCCGGAGTTCTTGGCTCAGTAGGCCGCGAAACGGGCTGGAACGCGGATTCTATCACCTTTCTTCGGCCGAACAAAACCGCTCCCTGAGCGCTCGGATGTGCTCGATGACGGAGCAGGAGAGCGCGTCGGTGTTGTAGCCGCCCTCGAGGGAGCTCACGAGGCGCCCGGCCGGCACGCGGGCGGCGAGGTCACGGGTCAGGGCGGCGAAGTCCGCGGCGGTGAGCCGGAGGTCTCCGAGCGGGTCGTCCTCGTGGGAGTCGAATCCGGCGCTGATGATCATGAACTGGGGGTCGAACGACTCGAAGATCTGGTCGAGGTCTCGTCGGAAGAGGTCGCGGAAGTCCGCGGCAGGATAGCCGGCCGGAAGCGGACGATTGAGCGTCGCGCCGCGGCCTTCGCCCACGCCCACCTCGGTCGCGGCGCCCGTGCCCGGGTAGTGTGGCGACTGGTGGAGCGAGTAGAAAAAGACGCTGCCGTCGTCGAAGAAGATGTCTTGCGTGCCGTTGCCGTGGTGGACGTCCCAGTCGACGATCAGCACGCGCTCGCAGCCGAGCGATTGCACGTGCCGAGCAGCGATCGCGACGGTGTTGAAGAGGCAGAATCCCATCGCGCGATCCGGTGTCGCGTGATGGCCCGGCGGGCGTGCGAGGTTGAAGGCGGTCGGGATCTCGCCTTTCCACGCGAGCGCCGACGCTTCGGCGAGCGATCCCGCCGCGATGCGAGCGGCGTCGACGGAACGCTCGGAGCAGACGGTGTCGGCGTCGAGGTAGCCCGCGCGTCCGCGCATCCGATCGATGCGCTCGAGATGCGCGTCCGTGTGGCAGCGGAGGATGTCGAGGTCGTCGATCGACTCGCCTGTGCGCCAGTCGATCGGCGGCGTGTCCGTCGAGTCGCCACGGAGGAGCTCGAGGCACGCGTCGAGCCGCGTGGGACGCTCGGGGTGCGTCGAGCCCGTGTCGTGCTCGAGGTAGATCGGATCGTACCAAATCGGGATCGGCGTGTCGTTCGGGTCGGCCATCTATCTCGACTTTCGAAACACGGAGCCCGCGTTGAATCCGGCGAAGCCGTTCGACATCTTGAGGACCAGATCGCAGCGCGCGTCGCCGGACTCGCTCCGCGGCGCCACGCGCAGCCGGTCGTCCGGGCTTTCGAATCCCGGTGACGCCGGAAGCCAGTCATGGTCGAGGCACAGGAGCAGCGCACAAAGCTCGAGAAGCGCGCTCGCACCGAGAGTGTGCCCGAAGAGAGCCTTGATCGCGAGGATTTCGGGCGACGTGGGCCACTCGCCGAAGACCGTGGTCAGCCCTTG
>CAYZGY010000535.1:0-5963 GCA_964478085.1 uncultured Planctomycetia bacterium | reverse complement strand
GCCTCGAAGAAGGCCTCGGGGTGTCCACTCGGCAGGCGATGTCTACGTCGCCGCGTTCGACGCGATGATCGCTCGCGCGGAAGGCAAAGACTTCGAGATGACCGACACGATCTACCCGAACGTCCACGACGGTACGGAAGGCATGTACTTTATCGAGCAGTGCGTCGATAGCTCGAAGCAGGGTGGTGCCTGGCTGCCCATGAAGCACGAGCTCGCGAGGCGTTAATTCAGGGGGCTTTCGGGAAGCTCCCTCTCGCGCGTGGGGGAACCACGAGCGATTCACCCCAACCAGCAGGGGTGACAGACGAAGTGAGACTCGACAGGTAAAACAATCGCCGGGCACCCTCTCGAAGGGTGCCCGTCTACTTTTCAGCGAACGACGACAGAAGACAGATGCTCGGCGAAATGCTCCTCAGCGCCAACGAGGTCGAAAAATCGTTTGGCGAACGACAGATTCTCAAGGACACCTCCTTCACGATTCACGGCGGTGCGCGCATCGGAATCATCGGACCGAACGGGACGGGTAAGTCGACGTTCATGAAGATCCTCGCCGGCCAGGACGACCAATTCACCGGCGAGCTCAAGCGTCACCCGAATGTCCGCGTGGGCTACATCGAGCAGGAGCCGACTCTCGACAACTCGAAGACCGTCCGCGATAACATCGTGATCGGGCTCGCTCGAGTCCACGATATTATAAACAAGTTCAACGTGGTCTGCGACGCCTCCGGCACGGAGGAAGACGACGACAAGCGCCAGAAGCTCTTCGACAAGATGGGACGTCTCCAGGAGGAGATCGATGCCATCGATGGTTGGGAGTGGGAGCACCAGCTCGAGCTCGCGATGGAAGCCTTGCGCGTTCCGCCCGCCGACGCCAACGTCGAGAAGCTCTCGGGAGGTGAACGTCGCCGCGTCGCCCTCTGCCGCGAGCTCGTCTCGGCGCCCGACCTTCTCATCCTCGACGAGCCGACCAACCACCTCGACGCCGCGACGATCGAGTGGCTCGAGGTCTTCATCGACAAGTACCCGGGCACGGTCGTCATGGTGACGCACGACCGGTACTTCCTCGACAACGTCGCGAACTACATGGTCGAGCTCGAGAACGGTCGCCTCAACATCTACGAAGGCAACTACACGGACTACCTCACGCAGTTCGCCGTAAGGATGGATCAACGTCAACGCACCGAGGCGAAGCGTCAGAAGCTCCTCGAGCGTGAGCTCGAGTGGATGAACACGACGCCGTCCGCGCGCACGTCGAAGAGCAAGGCTCGCGTCAAGAACTACGAGAAGCTCGTAGAGGACGGACCCGTCGAAGGTCCCGGCTCGGTCAATCTCGTGATTCCGAAGGGCCCGCGACTCGGTAACCGCGTCCTCGAGATCAAGGGGCTCCACAAAGGCTTCGACGGTCGCGAGCTGATCAAGGACCTCAACCTCGAGATCAAGCCCGGCGAGATCGTCGGGATCACCGGCCCGAACGGCGTAGGAAAGACGACGCTCTTTCGCATGATCACGGGGCAGGAGAAGCCCGACAAGGGCAGCATCGAGCTCGGCCCGACGGTCGAGCTGACCTACGTCGATCAGACGCGCGACGATCTCGATCCGAGCAAGACGGTCTACGAGGAGATTTCCGAAGGCCGCGATGTCATCCAGGTCGGCGACCGCGAGTACCACATCCGCGAGTACCTCTCGGGCTTCCAGTTCAAGGGCTCGGCGCAGCAGACGCCCGTCGGCAAGCTATCGGGAGGTGAGCGCAACCGCCTTCTCCTCGCCAAGACGCTCCGCCGCGGCGCGAACCTGCTGCTTCTCGATGAGCCGACGAACGACCTCGACCTCGTGACGCTCCGCGTCCTCGAGGAAGCTCTCGAGACCTTCGCGGGCTCGGCGATCATCGTCTCTCACGATCGCTTCTTCCTCGACCGTCTCGCGAACTCGATCGTCATCTTCGAGGAGGACGTCAAGGACGAGAGCGCTCCGCGTCCGCGCATCTTCAACGGCAACTTCGAGCACTACTTCGACGTGCGCAAGGGCGAGATCGAAGCGGCGGGCGGCAAAGAGGGCAAATACCGCAAAACCACTTATCGGAAGATCCGCAAATAATGAGCGCTTGAGGTCCGCCTCGCTCTCGCGAATTGCCGATATTGAGAAGTCATGTCCGACAAAATCAGCGAAATCAAAACCCGGGCCATCGAAGAGCTCGCCGCGTGCGATTCCGTCGTGGCTCTCGACGAGTGGCAGTCGCGCTATCTCTCACGCAAGGGCGAGGTGAAGCTCTTGATGAAGGAGATCGGCAAGGTCAAGGACGTCGACGAGAAGAAGCGCATCGGCCGCGAGGTCAACCTCCTGAGCCAAGAGCTCGAAGGCAAGCTCGAGGAGACCCGCACGGGGATCCGTGAGCGTGAGCTTGCCGAGCGCCTCGCTCGCGAGCGCGTCGACACCTCGCTCCCCTCGACGCTGCCGACGCTCGGGACGACGCATCCGATCAACGTCGTTCTCGAAGAGATCAGCGGTATCTTCGAGCGCATGGGCTTCCAGGTCTGGGAGGCCCCGCACGTCGAGACCGACGAGTTCAACTTCGAGCTGCTCAACATCCCGAAGCACCACCCCGCGCGCGACATGCAGGACACGTTCTTCGTCTCGGACGACGTCGTTCTACGGACACACACGTCGCCCGGTCAGATCCACGCGATGCAGGCGCTCGCCCCCGAGCCCGTCCGTGTCTTGCTTCCGGGCACGGTCTACCGAAACGAGCAGATCACGCAACGGTCGGAGATCCAGTTCAACCAAATCGAAGGCCTCGCGATAGGACACGACATCGGCATGGCCGACCTCAAGGGCGTGCTGCTCGAGTTCATCCACCAATTCTTCGGCCCCGAGCGCCGCATGGTTCTTCGCGGCAGCTACTTCCCGTTCACGGAACCGAGCGTCGAGATCGACGTCGACTGCAACCTCTGCAAGGGCGACGGTTGTCGTCTCTGCAAGTACACGGGCTGGCTCGAGATCCTCGGCGCCGGCGTCGTTCACCCGAACGTGCTCCGCAACGGCGGGTACGACCCCGAGATCCACTCGGGCTTCGCGTTCGGAATGGGCGTCGAGCGCATGATCCTCCTGCGCCACGGCATCGACGACATTCGCCACATGCACTCGGGCGATCTCCGCTTCTTGGAACAGTTCGGATAAGAACCACAAAGATTCCTAAGGCAAAGACATGCGAGTCGCCCTGAGCTGGATTCGAGATTTCAACGACTGCGATCTGCCTGCTGAAGAGATCGCCGATATCCTCACGCGCGCCGGCCTCGAGGTCGAATCGATCGATCGCGTCGGTGTCTACTCGCACGAGGTTGTCGTCGGCGAGATTCTCGAGGTCGAGGACATCGACGGCACGAAGCTGCGCAAGATCGAGCTCGACCTCGGCGACGACCAACGCGCGACCGCGGTCACGGGCGCGCCGAACATCGACGCGTCGATCGTCGGTAAGAAGGTCCCCGTGGCGACGCCCGGCGCGATTCTCATCGACGCCAAGAGCGAAGAGTTCGCGCTCCTCGACGTCGCCGCGCGCGATTTCCGCGGCATCGCCTCGAACGCCGTGCTCTGCTCCTTGAAGGAGCTCGGCGTCTCGGACGATCACTCGGGCGTCCTCGTGCTCGAGGACGACATGACGGTCGGCGATCGCATCGCGAAGGTACTCGAGCCGAGCGGCGACATCGCCGCGGACATCGTTCTCGAGATCGCGATTCTACCGAACTACGGCCGCTGCCTCTCCATCGTCGGCATGGCGCGCGAGATCGCGGGGCTGACGCGCACGAACTTCAAGCTCGAGCTCGCGGCCGAGCCGCTCCCGCTCGACCCGAAGTGCAAGTCCTTCGACGTCAAGATCGAAGCGCCCGACATCGCTCCGCGTTACAGCGGCTTCGTGCTCAAGGGTGTCGAGGTCAAGCCATCGCCCGAATGGATGCAACGCCGACTGGCGCTCTCGGGGCTCAAGCCGATCAACAACCTCGTCGACGTGACGAACTACGTGATGCTCGAGCTCGGCCAGCCGATGCACGCGTTCGATCTCGACACGCTCCCCGCGCAGAACATCACGGTTCGACGCGCGCGGCCCGGCGAGACGATGTACACGCTCGACCAGGTCACCGAGGACACCGAAGCTGACGAGCCGCGCGAGCTCGACGAGTCGATCCTGCTGATCACCTCGGGTGACGAGCCCGTCGCGGTCGCCGGAGTCATGGGTGGTCTCCACTCACAGGTGCGCGACGAGACGAAGAATCTTCTGCTCGAGTCGGCCAACTTCGACTTCATCGCGATCCGCAAGGCGATGTCGAAGCTCAAGCTCATCACCGACTCGTCGACGCGCTTCAGCCGTCAAGTCGACCCGTCGACGACGGTCGTCGCGATCCAGCGTAGCGTCAACCTGCTGCGCGAGGTCGCCGGCGCCGAGCCCGAAGGAGCTATCGCCGACTGCTATCCGACGCCGGCACAACGCCGCAGCCTCACCGTCAAGGTGCACGACATCAGCCGCACGATCGGCGTCCAGCTCACTTCCGAGGAAGTCGGCTCGGCGCTCGCTCGGCTGGGCTTCACGATCGAGGAATCGGACGAGCACGAGGTGACGATCGGCATCCCCGGCTTCCGCCCCGACGTGACGCAGACCGCCGACGTCGCCGAAGAGGTCATCCGCATCATCGGTTTCGACCGGCTCGAGCCACGCATGCTCCACGAGCCGCTGCCGCGCCAGACGAAGAATCCGCAGTGGGAGCTGCGCAAGAAGGTGCGTGGCGCGTTCGTCGGTTGCGGTCTCCACGACTGCGTCAACTACTCGCTGACGACTCCCGCAGCCGAGGCACGCCTCCTCGCCGGCGAGGCCGAGAAGGGCGAAGAGCCGCCGTACGTCACGCTACTCAATCCCGGCAGCCAGGAGCGTTCGTCGATGAGACGCACGATCCTCGGCAGCCTGCTCGAAAACGTCGTTCGCAATCACCGCAATCGCGAGCGCATCGCTCTCTTCGAGATCGGCTCGGTCTTCCTTCCGGAGAAGAGCGAAGGAAAGCTCCCGCTCGAGGTCCAGCGTGCCGGTGTCATTCTCAGCGGCCCGGTCGCCCACCCGACGTGGCGTGAGCCGAAGCCACGCGCGTCGGAGTTCCACGACCTCAAAGGAATCGTCGTCAACGTGCTCGAGAAGCTGCACGTCGCGGACTACCAGTTCGTCCCCGCAAAAGGCGCCCCCTACCATCCGGGTGTCGCAGCGGCCCTCGTCGTCAATGGCGAAGCGGTCGGAACGCTCGGTCAAATCCACCCGAACGTCATCGAGGCCTACGACCTCGACGACCGAGTGGTTTTCGCGGCCGACTTCGAGGTCGACAAGATCACGGCGTCCTCGAGCTCCCTCTACCCGTTCCGCCGAATCTCGCGCTACCCGGCCGTCCGCCAAGACCTCGCCCTCGTCGTCAACGACCACGTCCCGGCCGCCGACGTCCTGCAAGCGCTCCAAGACGCCGCCGGCCCCCTACTCACCGAGATCCGCCTCTTCGACCTCTTCACCGGCGAGCAGCTCGGAGAAGGCAAGAAGAGCCTCGCGTTCGAGCTGGCCTTCTGCGCGGAAGATCGATCGCTCGCCGAGAAGGAGATCAACGAGCTCCGCGAAGCGATTCTCGGACCGCTCGAGGAGAAGCTGGGCGCGGTGATTCGGTAGCGCCGCCTGCTTTCGCCAGCGGACCATCGAGACTCACTCAGATTCGAATCTCCGACGCGGCTTCTTTTTCTCCTTCGACTTCTCGTCGTCCTTCTTCTCCTTCGCGTCGTCGTCCTCTTCCTCGCCTTCCTGCGGCTTGACGCGCGGCTTGACGCGCGGCTTGAACTTCGCGACGAGCTCTTTGCCTGTCGTCAGCTTGGCACCGGCGGCCTCGCGCCAGTCCTTCCAGACCTTGACGACAGATTCGCGGTCGAGGGCATCGCCGAAGAGCCAGTCG
>CAYZGY010000534.1:5060-5966 GCA_964478085.1 uncultured Planctomycetia bacterium | reverse complement strand
CAGCATCGACAGGATCAGGCCACCGGCGCTGCCCAGCTGCGCGAACGACGGGAGATCACCGGAGCGAAGCTCACGGTCCTCACCTACAACGACAACTGGGGCATGCCCTCCCCCGACATCGCGCTTCGGCTCATCGAAGAAGCGAACGCCGACATCGTCAGCCTGCAGGAGACGACACCCGAGTGGTAACGCTACCTCGGCCCGCTCCTCCTCGAACTCTATCCGCACCAAGACTTCCGCGACGGCAACGGTGCAGGAGGTCGGGCGATTCACTCGAAGACCCCGTTTCACATCACGAGTGACGAGGTACCTCAAGCCGGCTGGTTTCACGGACTCGTGGCGGAGGTCGAGACGACGTTCGGCCCCGTCGAGGTCGTCAACGTGCACCTTCGCCCGCCGCTCAGCGATGAAGAGCGTGTGAGCATCGGCGCGTACCTCGACTCCGGCAATGTCCACCTCGCCGAGATCGAGTAGCTCTACCCTGAGACCTCGGCCGAGACGCCGACGATCTTCGCGGGCGACTTCAACGAAAACGAATCCGGCGCCGCGATCTCGTGGCTCGCCGAACGCGGCTTCACCGATTCGCTCGCCCTGTTCGATGTCTCTTCGAACACGTGGGAGCGGGAGACGTCACTCCTGACGCTTCGAGATCGCTACGACCACATCCTCTTCTCGGAGGAGCTCGACTGCGCGTCGGCGGAAGTGATCCAGGAGGGGAATTCGGATCATTTTCCGGTCTTGGCGGAGTTCGAGATGGCGGAGGGGGGCACCGAGTAAGCCGATCGGAGTGCGGGAGTGGCGGAGGTCGATGGCGGAGGTCGATGGCGGAGATCGATGGCGATCCCGATGTCGTTGATCGCACGAGGCCGAGATGATGTCACGACTCGGCGACCCGCCGCGTGACTC
>CAYZGY010000534.1:0-5019 GCA_964478085.1 uncultured Planctomycetia bacterium | reverse complement strand
TGAGGATGGTGTTTGTTTAGCAGCATGCGGCAGGGGCTTGGGAAGACGAGCGCGCAGGCCCGTCAGAGAGACCGTTACGGACAGCCTGCGTAGGTGATGCAGACGAGTCCATCCTCCGTCGTGTCCTGACCGCAGACGGTCGCCCCGGGCGCCGGTGGCTCGTTGGCACCGAGAAACAGGAAGCCGAAGGTCCCGATCGCGTCGGTCAGCTGGATCGCGCCGTTGTCGTCGGTGTCCGCCGCGTCACCACACACGGGCGCCGGGCCTCCCGTGAAGAGGAAGTTGAGCGTGCGGATGCCGTCCGTGAGCTCGACCACGCCGCTCTCGTCCGTGTCCCCTCGCTTGAAGTCCGGATCGGTCGGACAGTCGTCACACTCGGGCTCGCTCAGCGCGATCGTGACGCCATCGGGTCCGCCCGGAATCTCGAGACCGAACTCGTCGACGAACCCCAGGCGGAAGTTGTGATCCCCACCACCCTCGAAGACCTTGACGAGGATCGTGTGCACGCCCTCGGAGAGCTCGACGTTGCCGAGCGACTCGAACTCGGTCGGGAGGTCCTGATACGCGCGGTCTGTCGCGCCACGCGCCACGTTGTTCGCGTGCAGGGTATCGCCGTCGAGAAGGATGTGAACCGCGTCGTCGCTCGAGACGCCGAAGTTGACCTCGATGTCCTCTTCGACGATGAGGTAGGTGAACCCGTAGCAGAGCACCTCGTTCTGTTCGCCGTAGACCGACTCGAAGTCGATGCGGTCGTCAGCGTCGTCACGGTCGATCCACTCGACCCACGTCGGCACGTCTCCCGGGTTGCGCCCGGTGGCCGACGACGCGAGCCCCGTGCTCGCCGCCTCTCCGCCGTAGTCGGGCTCGATCGTGTCGCCGGCGACCGGCGTGACGTCTTCCTCGAAGACATCCCCGTCCGTGAGGTAGTCCCGAACGATCTCCTCCTCGCCCGGCGCCGCACCGTCGACCTCCCGCGTGAACGGGCCGAGGATCAGCCAGTGCTGGATCGACCCGAAGTCGCTGATTTCGGGAATCGCCGCGTCCGAGAATGCCACACGAGGACCCGCGATCGCGAAGGTGAAGCCGCTGCCCTCCTCCGAGAGCTCTCCCTGAAACTCGGCGCGGCCTTCGCCGAAAGCGATGACCGTGTACGAGATCGGCTCGAGGTCGATCTCCTCCGCTCCCGTCAGCTCGATCTGCCATCGTGCGACGTTGTCCGCGATGATCTCGCCGCCACCGGAGACCGAGTCGAACTCCCAGCCGTTCGGCGCGGTCTCGATGATCTCGACAACACCGGCGGCGTCACAGACCCCGGCCGAGCGAATATCCGTCAGCTCGATCTCGGCCGAGTAGGTTTCGCCGTCCTCGTAGAGGGCCGTCGGGATACCTTCGACGTTTCGCGTGCCCTTCCACAGCGAGCGCGTCGCGACGACCGGAGCGACCGCGCAGCCGCCGATCGTCGTGATCGAGAGGTCGTCGAGGTGCGCCATCGCGCCGGGCTGCTGGCCGAAGTCGAACGAGGCGCCAAAGAGGACCTCGACGTTGTTCTCGGGCTTGCGCGTCTCGTCGTTGTGGTTGATCCCATCGTCGTCGACGACCTGCAGCTGAGGTGTGAGCGGCTGGTCCTCGTCCTCGGGCCAGAGCGTCACCGAGAGAAGCACGGGTCCCCCGTCATCCTGCCCCTGCGCGGAGACCTCGAGCCAGTACCACTCCTCGGGGGAGACGACGAAGCCCGGCGCCTCCTTCGCGAAGCCGTCGTTCCCCGCGTTGCGCCACTCGAGGTGAGGTACGAACGAGTGACACTCGTCAATCTCGGCGATGAGGATCGCGCCGTCGGCGTACTCGGCTTCGGCCGACGTGCCTTGTGGCAAGATCACGAAGGCGTAGCCACGCTCGGAGATCGAGTCGATCTGCCCCGACTCTCGATCGACGCCGACGCGACCGCGGAGGTAGACGAGGAGCTCGTTGACCGTGTCGAGGTTGACGAGGACACGCAGCTTGTAGTCGCGCGTGTCGTCGGGGAAGAGGTCGCCGACCTCCTCGGGGTCGAGACTGAACATCGCGAGCCCGAGAAGATCGTCGTTCTTCATCAGGAGCTCGCCATCGGAGACCTCGATCGTCCCGTTCGGAAGTGCCTGACCGCAGAGATCGACACCGGCCGGGGCAAACAAGTTCGCGAGGTCGTCCTCGTCATCGAATCCGAGCTCCAGGATGACCTCCTGTGCCAAGATCGCAGGCTGGTACCTGCACAGAAACGCGCACGCGAGCGCGAAGGCGAAGACCGCGACAAGACGATGAACGAAAGGACCCATCGCGAGCGTTTTCGACGAGACCATCAGCCGACCCTCCGAATTCAACCGATCCGATTTTTGGCGCCGGGCGGCGCGGGAGACCTTCCAACCTCTACCTACGAGTGTAGAGGTGGAACCGTACGAAACTCAACTACCAAGATCAGCGGCGCGGCTTCACACGGTGACGGAACTTCTCGAAGAGGCGGGTGTGGCGCGATTCGAGCTTCACGGGCTCGCCACGGATGAACACGTAGAGCACATGGCTCGTGAGCTCGAGCGGGTCCCCGTCCGTCACGAAGAGATCGGCTACCTTGCCGACCTCGAGGCTCCCGAGGTCGTCGTCGACTCCGAGAATGCGAGCTGCGGAAATCGTCAGACCTTTCAGGGCCGACTCGTAGGGTAGTCCGTAGGCAACCGCGGTCCCCGCTTGATACGGGAGGTTTCGCGAGAGCGAGGCGTCCGCCGTCTGGAACGCGATCGGCACGCCTGCCTCGACGAGTCTACCGGCATTCGCGTACGGCGCGTCGTAAGGATCGTGTCGCTCCATCGGAAGCGCCTGAACGGGACCGACGAGGATGGGGATCTTCTTCTCCGCGAGCATCTCTGCGAGCTTCCAAGCTTCACGCCCGCCGCGGATTCGCGCCCGCACGCCCCACGACTCGGCGACGTCGACCGCGAGGCGGATATCGGCTTCCCGATCGGCCGAGAAGACCACGGGAAGCTCGCCCGCAAGGTACGGCACGAGCGCCTCGAAACGTGGATTCCTCCGCGGCAGCGGCTTGCCGGACTTCTCGGCGGCCTCTCGACGAGCGAGGTAGTCGCGCGCAGTGTCGAGCCACTCGTTCACCTTTCGTAGCCGCTCGCTCTTCGCGTCGTCGCCTCGCTGGGCGCGCGGCAAGCGCACGTGGAGCACGGCTCGCTCACGCAGGATCACGTCTTCCGTGCTCGAGCCGTCGAGATGCACGACGCCTCCCTGCCCCGCGATGGTCGGGCCGGTGTTGAGCACGAGTGTCGATGTGATCCCCCCCGTGCGAGCGACCTCGATAAGCTCCGAGTGTACGTTGTACGCGGCCGTCGCGAGCAGGTCCGGCTGCGCGAAGCCCATCTCCGAGCTGTCGACGGATCCCCTGACCGAGTCGATCTCGACGAGGCCGAGCTTCGAGCCCGCGTCGATGAATCCCGGGTAGATCTCGAGCCCGTCGAGATCAAGGACGGTCGCCTCCTTCGGAATCTCGACCGCGTCGACCGGGCCGATCGCTCGCACACGCCCGCGCTCGAGAACGATGGTGCCTCGAGGAATCGTGTCGCCGACGACAGGAACGATCTTCGCGCCGCGCAGCGCGTAGAGCGAGTTCGCGTTCCGCGGGACGACGCGCGGCGTCTCGTCAGCGAGTGGCGGGATCGGCCGGCCCTCGCGCTTCGCGGCGCGCTCCGGATCCCGGCGCTCGAACCAGACCTCTCCCTCGACGAGCGTGTAACGACAACGCGCGTAGATGCTGAGCGGGTGCGCATCGAAGATCGCGATGTCGGCGTCCTTTCCGATCTCGATCGTCCCGACCTTCGAGAGGATGCCGAGCTGCTCGGCAGGATTGCGCGTGATGAGACGAAGCGCCTCCTCGTGAGTCAGCCCACCGGAACGTGACTGCTTCGCCGCTTCCTGGTTGAGCCGACGGACCATCTCGGCGTCGTCCGAGTTGACCGAGGTCGACACGCCCGCGCGCGTCAGAATCGCGGAGTTGTGCGGAATGGCGTCGAAGGCCTCGAGCTTGTACGCCCACCAGTCGCTGAAGGTCGACGCGCCGACGCCCGCCGACGCGATCTCCGGCGCGACCTTGTAACCCTCGAGCACGTGCTGCAGCGTCGCGAGCTCGAGGTCAAAGTCCTCGACGACGCGGAGCAACATGAGGATCTCGTCGGCGCGGTAACAGTGCGAGTGGATCACGCGCTTCTTGTCGAGAATCTCGAGGAGCGTCTCGAGGCGCAGGTCTCGACGCGGCGGCACGACGGGCTCCCCGCGCGCGATCGCGGCGGCGTAGGTCTCGAGGCTCTCGCGATACGCCAGCGCGTCCGTGAACGCGCGACGAATGACGAGCTCGACTCCCATGCGGCTCCTCGGAAAACGCGTTCCCGAGCTCCCCCAGTTCGATCGGCGCGGATTCTCGCCGAGGGCGAACTTGACGCCCTGCTGCGCGCCGGGAAAGAGCATCTCTTCCGGACTCGTACGGTAGAGGTTTCGAACGACCGCGTTCTGACCGCCGATCGCGTTGGCGCTTCCGTGGAGGATGTTCGAGACGGTCACGCCGCCTGCGAGCGCGCGGTAGAGGCCGATGTCGTCGGGATTGAGCACGTCCGCGATGGCGCATTCACACGTGATCGAGCGCGTGCTTTCGTTGACGCCCCCAGAAGTCGCCAGGGGCGAGTGGCAGTCGACGATCCCGGGCATGACGAACCAGCCGCGCGCGTCGATCTCGGCGCAGCCCTCGGATGCCTTCAGCTTCTCGCCGATGTCGACGATCTTGCCCCCCTCGACGCGAACGTCGGTCGACGTGAGGACCTGGCCGGTCATCGTCAGGACGGTGCCGCCGCGGATGACGACGCTTCCTCCCGTGCGGAGTTTCGGGATGCGGTCGACGTCGAGCTCGGTGGGGACCTCGGGGGTGGTCTCGGGCATGGAGTGGGGCTAGGAGTCGGGCTAGGAAAAGGGCTCGGGATCGGGGTCGCTGTGGGG
>CAYZGY010000533.1:0-5988 GCA_964478085.1 uncultured Planctomycetia bacterium | reverse complement strand
GTATCGCCGCAGCCCGTATCCCCGCGGGGCTCCGAGAAGAGGCGTCACGGGCAAAAAGAGGGCGAGCGCCTCTCCGCTGCGAAGGAAGCTCGGACGCCAAGCCTGCGTCGCCTCGCGATCGAGACCGACGCCTGACCACATGCGCAGATCGCCGCCATCGGGGCGTATCGCTGCGAGGAACCAGCTGTTGACGCCCGGGAACTCGTCGTCGTCGAGACCGCGGATCGTCCGCGTCAAGACGTCTTGCAAGACCTGCTCGTAGCCCGGCGAGCCCGGCTCGATCGAGTCGTCGGGATCGTCGGGAGATCGCTCCCGAGGGGCCGTTCGCCAGAACCTCGAGTACACGATGCGTCCCGTCTCGGGCTCGACGACGGGAGTGTCCGCGCCGAACTTTTCGCTCGTGATGCGGCGCAGGCCCGTTCCGTCACGCTCGATGACGTAAAGGTTGTTCGAGCGCACGCGGCCGTCCGGGGCGCCGCCGGGATAACGCGTCGAGACGAAACAGACGCGTCCGTCGGGCAGGTAGCACGGATCGAGATCGTCGTGACCGTCGAGCGCATCCGCTGCGTCGCCGTAGCGCTCGCGATCGAAGCTCCTCTCGTTGCTGGTCACGCGGCGAAGCCCCGTTCCGTCGACGCCGATCTCGTAGATGCGCCAGGCGTCATCGCGAGCCGAGAGCCCTGCGAAGACGACGCGCTTCGCGTCGAACGAGAGGTCCGGATCGGCGACGTCGCTCGGTAAGTCGACGTGGTCGATGCGATGTTCTTCGACCGGAGCTCCGAGCGCGGCGTCGACGAGAGTACGCAGCGCACCGCTCTCTTCCCGAATGACGAGCCTGCCCGACGCGGCTCGATCGAACGCGTACGTGCGGCCCTCGGGGACCGGCTCGCCACTCATATCCCTCGAGACTAAGACTATGGCCGTATCCTGCGCTAACTACTCGACGGAAACGACGATGGTCGATAAGAGTGTCGCGAACGCGACCACGGCGCTCGCGGAAACGAACGCTCGACAGGCCGATCCGCGAATCGTGGCAGACCGTTCGATTCGAGTCGAAGAGGGCCGCATCTTCCGTTTTCGAGATGAGGTGAGGTGACGAGAGTTGAGGGCAGGAAGTGGCTCAGAACCACCCATCTTACCGTGCGGCCCCGGAACGTGCGCGGTCTCTTCGCTCTTCGTTCGGGTAGAATTCGTGGAGCTCCGGAACAGAGCACGAATGTCGTCCGCCTCGACGTACGAACAAAGATGAAATACGCGCAGAAATTCGCGAAATCGGAGAGTCTCATGCCTCGGCAATCGCTTCCCCTCGTCGGTGTCCTCGTCCTTCTCGCCGCTCTCCTCGGGTCCCCGGTCCTCGCCGAAGAGTCCGGCAAGCAGGAATCCGCCGATGACGCGAGCCGTTTTTGGACCCAGTGGCGCGGGCCGCTCGCAACGGGTGAAGCCCCGCACGCGAACCCGCCGACCGAGTGGAGCGAGACGAAGAACATCCGCTGGAAAACCGCTATTCCGGGAAGCGGGCACTCCACACCGGTTCTCTGGAAGAGCCGCCTCTTCCTCACCACCGCGATCCCCTACGGCGAGGCCGTCGAGCCGAAGCCCGACGAAGCCCCGGGAGCGCACGACAACTCTCCCGTGACCCACCACCACAAGTTCGTCGTGGTCGCGATCGATCGCAAGGGTGGCAAGATCCTCTGGCAGAAGACCGTTCGCGAGGTCCTCCCCAAGGAAGGAGGCCACTACACCGGTAGCCTCGCCTCGAACTCCCCGGCGACGGACGGGAAACTCGTCTACGCCTTCTTCGGCTCACGCGGACTCTACGCGCTCGACTTCGAGGGCAACGTCGAGTGGAAGCAGGATCTCGGTCGCATGCAGACGAAGCACGCTCACGGCGAAGGCAGCTCGCCGGCGCTCTGGGAAGACACGATCGTCGTCAACTGGGATCACGAATTCCAGTCGTTCATCGCTGCTTTCGACACGGAGACGGGCAAGCGGCGATGGCGTGTCGCGAGAGACGAGGTGACATCGTGGGCCTCCCCGATCATCGTGCGCGTCGACGGCAAGCCGCAGATCATCGTCAGCGGCACGACACGCGTACGCGGATACGCGCTGGAGGATGGCGCGGTTATCTGGGAGTGCGCCGGGCTCTCGAAAAACGTCGTCGCATCTCCCGTCTACGCCGACGGGATCGTCTACGCGGGCAGCAGCTACGACCACCGCGCGCTGTTCGCGATTCACATCGCCGGCGCAAAGGGCGACCTGACGCGCTCGGACCGCGTCCTCTGGCGTCGCCAACAACGCACGCCCTACGTGCCCTCGCCGCTCCTCTATCGCGGATCGGTGTACTTCCTACGCCACTACCAGGGCATCTTGAGCCGCATCGAAGGAGCGAGCGGGCGCGAGAAGCTCGGCCCGTTTCGACTACGCAGCATCCGTGATGTTTATGCGTCGCCCGTCGCGGCAGCCGGTCGCGTCTACGTCACGGATCGCAAGGGGATGACCGTCATCCTCTCCCACGACAACGAACCGAGAATCCTCGCGGAGAATCGCCTCGACGAGAGCATCAACGCGTCAGCCGTCCTCGTCGACCGCGAGCTCTTCCTCCGCGGAGACAAGCACCTCTACTGCATCGCCGAGCCCGCGAAGTAGGTTCCTCCGGTAAGCCGCCGCTCGCGGGCTTTCCGATAACGCGGACACACACCTTGCGGGCTTGTCAGCTCGGGCTTCGCATCGTTCCCTTCTTAGGATCTTTGCGCGTACGCCTCGGATTTTCCCCACCATTCGGCACATCGAGCGACCGGAGAGGGACATGGCTGACCAGAGTCGGTACAGGCATTTCACGAGTAGCGGAGGCAGAGCTCGCCACGATTCTGGCTTCACTCTCCTCGAGCTGGTTATTTCGTCGGCGCTCCTCCTCAGCCTATTCGGCAGCTTCTTCTGGGTTGTCGACGGTGCTCAGCGAGTCACCTACGAGCAGAGCCTCATCACCGAAGCCCGCCGCCGTTCACAGCAGGCGCTGGAGCGAATCGTCAGCTTGACGTCGGGAGTCGTCACGAGCGACGCGAGCTACACGACCTTCACCGGCTCCTCCGGAACCTCGACCGTAGGGCTCCGCTTCCGCGACGTCGAGGACATCAACTCGTCGACGCAAGAGATCGTCTACTCGAAGACCAACACCTATCTCTACGGACCGGACTCCGGCGCCTCGGCAAATCAAGGGCTCGTGATTCTCCGCGGAGAATCGTTGAGCTCGGCGTACTCGGACACGGCAGGCAGCGACGGAATCCTCGGGACGGATGATGACGTCGTCCAAGATGTATCGACCGCCGGCTATACGGGAACCGACAAGGCGCTCGAGGTCCTGATCCCCGAAGACTACAACCCGAGCTCGGGAGAGATGCTCACGATTACGAGTGACGCCGACTCAGACGGACGACTCCTGACGATCACGCTTCGAACGAACGTCAAGGATCACGACGGCAACTTCCTGCTTCCGAAAGATCTCGTCCTCTCGCAGAGAATCGCTCTTCGACAGTAGGACGCTATGAGACATACACGCGAGGTCACCTCTCGAGCCGGCCGCGAGCGCGGCGTCACCCTCGTCGAGCTGACGATGGCGGTGAGCCTCTTCATCATCGTCGCCGTCTCGGCGTACTTCTCGCTCATGCACACGGTTCAGCACTCCGACGAGAGCTTCGACGACTACGTCGCGCTCGTCGCGTTGCGAGACCTTGCCGCCGACATTCAAGAGACGGCTAATCGGGATCAAGACCTCGTCGCCGGTGTCGGCATCGGTGCGGTGTACGACACGTACCACGACCAGAAGTTCACCTCCACGGTCCTCGACAACGCGACGATCAGCGTAATCTGTCACGCGAACGAAGCTTTCGTACCAGACAGCCTCGGCGGCCCGCAGGACCTCAATTTCGACGGCGACAGCCAGGACGACCTCGGCAATCAGTCGAACGGGAGCGACCTGCTCCTCGTCCCGATGGAGCTGACGATCACGTACGGACGCGACGTCACGAGAACAAAGTCGATCAAGCGACTCATCGCACAGACGACGCAATGAGAGAGAATCCGACGATTCGAACCGACCTCCGAACAACCCGACCAAGAATCTTCGACATGAGAAACTCCTGGACCCTTCACGGCACGGACCGACGACGCGGCGCGGCGATGATCACCATCATCCTCAGCATGTCGCTCCTCTTCCTTGCCGCGATCGCCATCCAAGGCGTTCTCACACGAAGTGCCGCGTCGGTGACGATCGAAGCATCGCTCCGAGCCTCGCAGATCGCCGATTCGGCTGCCGCGAAGGCTCTCGCACGACTCAAGCACGGCGGTATCGCATTCCCGCAGTCGGGCTCGAGCAGCACGCCTTCGTGGGAGGAATTCGGCGAAGGCCAGCTCTACTACTACACGAAGTACGACGCGAGTCTCGACACGAACGTCGTCCGCGCGTGGGGACGTGTCGCGGTCGACTATTCTCCGTCGAAGTCGACGTTCTCGCCGGACAGCGCGAACTGGGACGGTGACGGCTGGGTCGTCGAAGGCGTCGAGATCGTCCTTCGCAACTTCACCTACTTCCCCGAGACCCCGCTCTTCGTCGGAAACGGCGGCATCGAGCGCCCGATGGGTGGATTCCATTGGTCGAGGGGATCCGACCTCTCGGACCCGTCGACTTGGGGAAAGGTGACGAGAGACGCCTCGTCGTATCAGTCGAGCTCTACCCCCTTCGAGGTGAGCAGCCTCGACCATCCCTCCGACTATCTGACGAACTCGTCGGCCACGGTCACCGCGGTCTCGACGCTCCCTCACCCGTACAGCGTCTGGGTCTCGGAGAATCCGATCGGCCAGATGAACGTCGAGGCGTGGTTCGACAACTCCGCTGGCTCGAGCGCCGATCCGACAGCGATGATCTCTCCGCAGCCCGCGGTGCCTTACTACGACACGTCGAGCTCGGACTCGGCCGACTACCCGTACCCGGTCGACACGAGGGTGCCCGATGTCCAGACGTACGCGTGGGTGCTCTGGAACTCGTACTCGACCGATCCCGGCGCCAATCAGATCTTCGCCGGCAGTCGCTCGGGAACGTACGGAACGCTCGCCGCCCCCGAGATCACGTTCGTCACCGGCAATCTCACCGTGGACTCGGGAAAGACGTTCGAAGGCACGGGAATCCTCGTGATCCGCGACGACTACGATCCCGATGTCGACACCAACAACCGACCGAGAACGAGAGCGGGCCTGACGGTCAGAGGCAACTTCCGCTGGACCGGGCTCGTCATCGTCAGCGGCTGGGCGCCGACGATCCGGGTCGACAGCGGCGGCGATGCGCGAATCGTCGGCTCGCTCTTCGGGGAAGACAGCGTGCAGTCCGGCGGCGAGGTGAGCCTCGACAGCGCGACGATCATCTTTCGCATCAACGACGACTTCAAGGTGCACTACTCGAGCTCGCTGTTCGAGGAAGCTGGCCTGATCCGTAACCTGCTTCCGAAGGTCGGACGAGAGGTCGTCGGCATGAGGGAGATCTGATCGATGCGCGCTTCGAGGTCGAGAGAGCAGCGCTGTTCCGTCTTGCTTGCCATGATTCTGTCGTTCTCGGCAAGCGCGGCGATGGCAGCGGATCCGGACAGCACACCGAAGACCTCCCGGCTCGTCGAAGCTCTCACCCTCGAGCTCCTGGAGACGCGCGAAAAGCTCGACGCGGCGTGGCCCGATCGCGACAAGGACTCTCAAAACGAGCGACCACCGCCCCCCGCGTATCAAGACCTCGCACGAAAGCCACTCGCGATCCAGGCACGACGTCGTGTCCGCCTGCGTGACCTCGAAGAAGAATCTCGCAGAGACCCGACTCCGCTGCTCGAGGCGCTCGAGTCGGCCGGCACGAAAGAGGTCTACCGAGGAATGCTCCGGGCGGCGAAGACCAGCCGTGCACGCGATTTCTTGCGAGCGGTCGCCCGCTGCAGCTCTCCCGAGGTCGTGGCA
>CAYZGY010000532.1:0-5989 GCA_964478085.1 uncultured Planctomycetia bacterium | reverse complement strand
GTCGAGGGTCGCGAACTCGACCGCGAGGTCGGCTCCGTCCTCGATCTCGATCTCGGTCGCGCAGCGGCCGCGCTCGTGGATGTCGGCGTAGATGAACGGGATCAGGCGGTGAAAGCGGAACTCGTGGGGCGAGCCCTCGACGTCGCGGTACTCGATGTCGAAGTAGCCACCCAGCGTGACGCTGTCGCGGGGGCCGTCGAGGAACGGCTTGTCGTAGAGACCGCCCTTGTGCCCGGGGAGCTGGTCGTCGCCGTTTTCAGTAGCGCCATTGGGGTTGATTGCACGGGAGAAGTTCAGTTTGAGCTCGTTGAGCTCGTTGACGACCTTGTCGTGCTCTTCGCGCGTGACGAAGCCGTTCTGGCCGCCGTTCTGGTCACCGTTCTGGTCACCGTTCTGGCCACCGTTCTGGCCACCGTTCTGGTCACCGCGTTGGGGGCCGCTCTGGTCACCCTCGGCGGTGAGCGGGAGCGTCAGGAGCGTCGACAGCGCGGTCGCGATCCAGACGGTCGATCGTCGAGTGTCTGGGGAGAACATTTCGGGGGGGGATTCCTGAACGATGTTTCGAGGGAAAGTGGGAGACACGGGGAACTTTCGCTCGGCTTGCCGAATGATCATCGTGATTATAGAACAGCAGT
Source organism: uncultured Planctomycetia bacterium (assembly GCA_964478085.1). GTDB lineage: Bacteria > Planctomycetota > UBA8108 > UBA8108 > UBA8108 > CAYMLL01. The sequence goes on along the minus strand of CAYZGY010000532.1, from coordinate 5,354 downwards.
TTGGCCTGTCAAACTTAGATTTGGCAGATCGTCCAGAAGTTGCGTGTGGCGAATTGCCGCACAGTGGAATTCTCGCAAGGGGATAAATATTAACCACTTACAGTGGGTGTGCTGCAGCTCGTGACCCGTACTGGCCAGGAGATCAGCGCCGTGCGGGCGTCGTCCGTGTGTGACGGATCAGCTCCGCGGAGGCTTTTCCCGGCGATTCGCCGGATCGAGTGGGGGGCGAGTACGAGAACACGTAGCCCTGCCCGGGCGGAGCTCCACCGCCACCGGCGACCCCGGAGCCTCCCCCGCTGTCGAACTGATCCTTGAGCATGCCTTCGTCGACGATCATGAGCTCGACAAATGTGAAAGCACGCGCACGCGACCTTCCGCGGCGGCCTGTTATCGGCATCTTTCCTGCTCCCTGACTACCCCGTTGTTCGGAAAGTCTACCATCGGGACGAATCCTGGTCTCTCCCGCCAGCAGGCCCTCGCGGGAATCCGAAAGACTGGATGCAGACGTAGTATCCACGTTCCGAGAAGGAGCCATGTCGACTACGACTCTCGTTCCGCCGAGGACCTCTCGGTCGGAGTACGTCGAGCCGCGTAATTCCAAGCTCTCCGTACGACCCGAACTCACGATCTCGATCGGGCTCGTCGCGCTCGTCTTCCTCGCCTTTTGGCCGTCGCTGGGGCAAGGGTTCGTCGAGTGGGACGATCAGGTTTACTTCGCGGATTCGGCGATTCAAGGGACGACTCTTCCCGGCGAGCGGCTCACGTTTATCGCTCGTTCCTCGATGTTGAGCAATTACAACCCGCTCCATCGCATCTCGAACTGGCTGCAGCACATCTTATTCGGTGGGAACGCGCGAGGTTATCACCTCGTGTCGATCTTGATGCACGCGGCGAACGTCCTTCTCGTCTTCGTGCTGGCTCGTCGACTCGGAGCGGCAACCGGTGCCGCGGCGATCGCAGCGATTCTCTTCGCGGTGCATCCGGTGAGAGCCGAAAACGTCGCGTGGTGGTCGTCGCAGAAAGACTTGGGATCGGGATTCTTCGCGCTGATTGCGCTCGTTCTGTACGCGCGCATCCTCGACGGAGAGACGAAGCGCTACTACCCGCGGCTCGTCGGCGTCTGGGTCTTCTTCCTGCTCGCGATCTTCTTCAAGTCGATGCTCGTCACGCTTCCCGCGCTCCTTCTGGTGCTCGACGTCGCGTGGCGCCGGCCGCTTCTTCGCGCGTCGATCGAGAAGGTGCCGTTCTTCGTGCTGTCGGCTGTGTTCAGCGTTTTGACGGTCGACGTGGGGCCGAAGGTCCAGCCGATCGGCGGGACATGGGACTCGCACTTCGCTGTCGCGCTGATGGCGCCGTGGCACTACCTCGCTCGATGGATCGCGCCGTTCGACTACTCAGCTCGGTACTTCGTCCCGCGTCCGGAGACGGTCGCCTCGTTGCTCCCGATCCTGAGCCTGATCGGCCTGACCTTGATCGCCGGAGTGACGTGCTGGTCGCTCCGCTCGAAGCACCGAAAGTGGTTTCTTCTCGTCGTCGGGTGGCCTGCGGTTGCGCTCGCTCCCGTGCTCAACCTCGTTCCGATCACGACAGTCATCGCGGATCGGTTCCTCTACCTCGCGATGATCGGTCCCTTCTTCGCCACGGGGGTCGCGTTCTCACGACTCGTCGAGCGATCCGCTCGGGGGGCGAGACCTCGATTCGCGCTCTCCTGGTCGGCGGCCGTGATCGTGATCGTCACCGGCTCCTACACCGCGCTCTGCTGGAAGCACTCGACCGTCTTCGCCGACTCCGAGACTATGTGGCGCCGAAGCCTCGCGTATCAACCGCACAATCCGCTGGCTCGCATCTTCTTCGCGAAGACGCTCGTTCAGTCTTCGGATCCCGCGGAAGTGCGCGAGGGTCTCGAGCTGGTCGAAGGGATCCGCGAGGATCAGATTCGCGCATCCCAATCCGTTCTCATCACGAGGTACCGCGGGCTGCGAGCGCTCGGACGGAACGAAGAAGCGTTTCGTGTGCTCGACGAAGCTGTGCAGGCGGCTGAGGATGACGGCTGGAAGGAAGGCACGGCGAAGTCTGTCGCCGATCTTCACGCGGATCGCGGCGAGTGGGCGGCGGCTCACGAGGCGATCGACCGAGCGGTGATCGATCACCGCGGCGCGCGCGAGCGGCAGATCCGGACGCACGCTGACTTCGCCCTGCGTGCCGGGGATGTCGAGCTCTTCCTTGCGTGGAACGAGAAAGCACTCGAGGCGCGCCCGTTCGACGTCATCGCTTGGCACAACCACGAGCAGATTGCGCGGAACGCCGGGTTCGAGGAGATCGCCGCTCGAGCCGGTGAGCGTGTCGACGCGCTCATCGTCGAGGACTGACTCGATCCGGCGTCGAGGCTTCCGTCAGCTCGTCATTGTCAGCTCGTCATTGTCAGTTCGTCACCGAGGTGTCGCACGAGGTTCGCCAGGCGCTCGACGTCGGTGAGTGTGGTTCGGTGATTGACGAAGCAGGCGCGAATTCCGAAGCGCCCATCGATACGTGTGCTTGACGGGACCGCGATACCCGACTCTTGGACACGCAGGAGAATCTCGTTGTTGAGCTCGTCGAGCTGTTTTGCGTCGAGCTCGTCGTCGCGATAGCGAAAGACGACGATGTTGAGTGGCACAGGCGCGAGGCGCTCGAGCTTCGAGTCGGCGTCGACGAGGTCTCGGAGATGCTCCGCTTGACGAACGTTTTGGTCGATCTGTCGTGCGAGCCTCTCGGTCCCGTATGCGACGAAGCTCAGCCAGACCTTGAGTGCGCGGAATTGGCGAGTCAGCTCGATGCCGCGTTCTGCGAAGGGGAGCCCTGCGGAGAGCGTGCCGCGTTCGGGCACCTCGAGATAGCTGCCGGAGATCGCGAAGGGGCGTCGATGTGCAGCGGCGTCGCGGACGAGAGCGCACGCGACCTCGAACGGGAGATAGCCCCACTTGTGGAGGTCGAACGCGAGCGAATCCGCACGCTCGATTCCGCGGACGAGCTCGGACCGCGTCGAGGAGATTCGCGCCCATGCGCCGAAGGCGCCGTCGACGTGCAGCCAGAGCTTCTCGCGAGCGCAAAGATCCGCCAAGGCTTCGAGGTCGTCCGTAGCTCCCGTGCTCACCGTGCCCGCAGTCGCGATGACGCAGAAGGGCGCACGTCCGCTCGATCGATCCTCACAGATTGTCGACTCGAGAGCGCCGAGGTCGATGCGAGACTCAGCGTCGACGTCGATGCTTCGATAGGACGACGCGCCGAGGCCGAGGAGGTGTGCCGCCTTCGGCGCCCAGCCGTGGACTTCGCGCGACGCGTACAAGGTGAGGTCACCGGAGTCGCCATCGTCGTCGTGCCAGGCGAGGGCTTCATCGCGGGCCGCGGCCAGTCCGATGAAATTCGCCATCGAGCCACCGCTGACGAGAACTCCCGAGCTCCCCTCGGGCAGCCCCATCAACTCTCGCAGCCACTCGAGGACTTGGAGCTCGACGTACGTCGACGATTGATCGAATCCCGCACCGTGCGGATTGAGTGACGCGGCGAGCATGTCCGCGATCACGCCGAGCGGCGTGCCGCCCGCCTGCACCCATCCGTAAAAGCCGGGATGGCGATTGCCGATGGTGTACGGCTCGATCGTCTCGCGAAAGCGGCGGTAGGCTTCTTCCTCGCCGACGCCCTCTCGCGGAACCGGTCCGTCGAACGTCGCCTTGACGGCGTCCGGGACAGGTTGCCACGCGGGCCGCTCGGCGATCGTCTCGAGAGAGTCGAGCGTGTTGTCGAGAATCTCGTGCGCGAGCTCGCGAAACCGGCTCCAGTCTTCCGGGTCCATCGAGCTCTCAGCCAGCGGTTTAACGTTCAGTGGACGATCTTCGTCGGTCATGGCTCCTGCGTCGCGCTCGCGAGATTTTCGGCGACGCGAGTATGACCCAGGACTCGTGCGAGCGCCAGCGGCGTGCTGCCGTCGGCCGAGCGGTGGTTCTTGTCGGCACCGCGAGAGAGGAGCAGCTCGACCATGCGGTCGTCGTCGCGAAGCACGGCCCAGAAGAGAGCCGTGTACTGACTCTCGAATGTTCGCCGCAAGTCGACACCGCCATCGATGAGCACGGCCGCCACGTCGGCGTGCTGGTGATCGATCGCGACGAGAAGCGGAGTCATGCCCGTGGACGTGCGGAAGTTCACGTTGGCTTCGGCTTTCACGAGTGCCGCTGCGAGCTTCGTATCTTTCTTCGCAGCGGCGAGGTGCAGCAGCGTGCCGCCGTCGTGGAGCTTTTCGTTCGGGTCGCCTTTCTCGAGGGCGAGGTCGATGGCGGATCGCTCGTCGTCGTTCTCAGAATTCGGCGACGCGCCGAGGTCGAGGAGCGCCGCGACGTCGTCCCGCGCCGATTCCGAGATCGCCGCGAAAAGGTGCGGCGAGAGCGACTCCGAGGACTCGCGCGACGCGAGCCACCAGCCGATCCAACGCACGTGGAGTGAAGCGAAGATGGCGACAGAAACGAGGCCGACGGTGACGATCGAGGCGACGATCGAGGCGACGATCCAGCCCAGTTTCGGCGTCTTCTTCATTTCGCCTCCTTCGCCTCCTTCGCCTTCGAGCGACTCGTGCGCGCTCGGAAGAGACGAGCCGTCTGGCGGACTCGGTAGTCGGAGTCGTCGACCAATCCGAGAACGAGCGGCGTGAGCTCGGGGTGCTTGTGATGGGGGTCGAGTCGATCGCAACGCACGGGGCGTCGTTCGCAACCTTCTCAGCGGGACGCCGAGCCGGACGTCGTCGACTTGGACGGAGATCAACAGCGCCTTGATCGGAATGGAGATCGTCGCGAACATCGGAGATCGTGCCGACGGTCGTCTCTTCGGACGCCGGTTGATGCCGACCGAGGGACAGTACGTCGTCGGAGACTTCGGCTCGTGGCGGGGGTGGTTCTGGGACTTCGACCGCGAGGAGGTCTTTCCGCTCTATCTGCGAACGCCGGGACGTTCGACCGCCGCCGGCAATATGAGTTGGGAGATCCTGAAATCCCCGAGCAGTCGACCGGCGGTGTTCACGTCGGCGTTCTTCTTCTCGGAGGGTGCCGCACCAGGCGAGGCTGGGCAGGGCATCTGGTATCGCGAGCCTTCGACGATCGCGCAGAGCCCCGTGCCTCGTGATCGCGACGACGGAGTCTCGGCGAATCCCGCGGTTCTCTACTGGCATGGTGCACCAGGCGCAACACGTCACGACGTGGACATCGGAACGAACGAGAAGAGCGTCGAGTCTGCCGGGCGCGACGACGTCGAGTTTCACGGCTCGGTCGAGCGACCGACGACAGAGATCGAGTCGCTGACGCCCGGGACGACGTACTACTGGCGCATCG
>CAYZGY010000531.1:0-5995 GCA_964478085.1 uncultured Planctomycetia bacterium | reverse complement strand
GAGGTGCCAGGTCCCCGTGCGGTCAAAACCCGGCGCGACTCGATCCGCGATGGTCGACGCCGGAAGGAGGTCACCTGCGATCTGCTCGATTGTGAACTCGTCGAACGGCTTGTCACCGTTGAGGGCGTCGATGAGCCAGTCGCGGTAGGCCCAACTGTCGCGCAGCTGATCGGCTTGAAAGCCGTTCGAGTCGGCGTAGCGCGCGAGGTCGAGCCAGGGCCGCGCCCAGCGGGCGCCGAAGCGCGGCGAAGCGAGGAGGCGGTCGATGACCTTCTCGCGCACGAAGGGGGAGTCGTCCTCGAGGAACGAGCGAATCTCGTCGAGTGCCGGAGGGACGCCCGTGAGATCGAGGCTCCATCGTCGGAGCAGCGTGCGTCGGTCGGCGCGTGGCGACGGCTCGAGCTTGGAGTCTGCGAGCTTGCGACGGACGAACGCATCGACGGGGGCGATCTTCGCACCCTCGGTCGGCCCGACTTCCGAGCGCTTCGGGCGGACGAAGCTCCAGTGCTCGGCGTACTCGGCGCCTTGATCGATCCAGCGTCCGAGCGTCTCGATCTGCGCCGGCGTCAGCGCGAGGTTCGAGTCGCGCGGCGGCATGACGTCGTCCTCATCGTCCGTATGGACGCGCAGCCAGAGCGAGCTCGCGTCTCGATCCTTCGGCGTGATCGCCGGAGCTCGACGACCGCGCCGGCGCTTCGCTTCGCCTTCGACGTCGAGCCGCAGACGTGCCTTGCGCACCTCTCGATCGGGGCCGTGGCACGGGAGGCAGTTCTCCGAGAGGATCGGGCGGACGTCGCGGGTGAAGTCGACGCGAGCGGACTCGCGAGACTCGACGCGGGTCGTCAGGACGATCGTCAGGAGCACTGTGCCGATAGCGGACGCACTGCGACCGAAGCTGCGATGAGGTCGAGGAGATTTCATGCCCTCTCTAAGCTACCGAGGAGCCGTCGAGAACTGGAGCGTTTCCTTCGCGATCTCGACGGCGTCGCGGTAGACGTCGACCGAGAACCATCGCAGAGAGCCGTGGCCGACCGAGCGGACGGTGATTTCGCAGGGCTTCCCGACGGATAGTTTCGTCCGCGGTACGGTGAGAAAGAACACGCCGCCCGAGTCGGTGTCCGACGTCCAAGTCGGGAAATAGAGGAGCCGCGCGCCGCGCGTTCCCGACCAGCCGGCCGGAGAGAGTGTGACGTCGAAGGGGATCGATTCTCCCCCGGCGCTCAGCTCGAACCCGGCCGTCTTCGCTTGGCTCACCCAACCGATTCCACCGAAAAACGCGAACGTCACCGTCTTCGAGCTCGGAGCTTCGCGAACGGGTGCGGTTTTCCAAGAGAGCGTGTCGCCGACCCTCTGCTGACGGATGTACGGCCGCCGTTTGCGCGAACCGCTGAACTCGAACCACGTGTCTTCTGCGCCGTCGTTCTTGAGGAGCCCATCGAAGCCGTCGACCGAGGCGTCGAGCGCGCGAGAAAACTCCTTGAGCGTCAAGCCTTCGACCTTCCCTTCACGGAGGCTCTCTGCGGTGCCGACGACGCGCTTCCGCAGCTCGGCTCGAACGGCGTCGCTGAGCTTGGGACGACCCGGGAAGCGCGGTTCGGCGACGGGAGTCGGCTTGTGGTAAGGGCGCGGGGGCTGGTCCTCCGTCGCGTTGAAGACGTCCGGCACGACGCCGTGGACAGCGCGGACGAGCGTGTCCTCGACCGCGGGCGCGAAACTCGACGGTTTCTCGTAGTAGATCATCGAGAATCCCGGCTCGTAACCGCCTTCGGCGAGGACGCGCTTCGAGACGATGTAGCAAGGCACGTCGTCGACCCACGCGTTGATCCAGAGACGGCGCCAATCGAGCTCACGCTTGAGGCGCACGGCGTAGTCGACGACAACCTCGCCGCCGAGAAAGACGATCGCGAGATCGTCGTCGAAGCTCCACGACGAGACGGGCAGCTTCACGTGCGCCGCAAGTGGCTTGCCCGCGTCGAGCGTCGCGAGCATCGCACGTGCGTGTCGACCGTCGAACGAGTTGTTCGCTTCAGCGATGCGCTCGAATTCGGCGCGCGGCCGAGGCTTTGCAAGTGGCAGGTCGACCGGTGATGCGACGGCCTTCGGTGCGCGTGCGAGTGGCTCGAGCTTACCGTCGAGGCAGCGATCGACCTCGTCGGCGATCGCTCGACCGTGCTGCTCGGCGACGGCGAGCGTGCCCGATGGCTGCGGGCCGACGTCAGCGCCACAGCCGATCGTCAGGAGCGCGACGCTCTTCGCGTGCCGCGACTCGATCGTGTCACTCGCGTATCCGGCCCAGTCGCCGCAGATACGATTGCGAGCGCCCGTCGTCGTACAGTGGCACGCGTAGGTTGTCCAAATCGCCCGGATCTCGCCGTTCGGCGAGCGAGCGACGAGGAGCGGGAGGCTGTGATCGACGGGAGCGCCGTGCTGGAGTCCGAAGCCGCGCCAGCTACCGTCGACCATGATGCGCCGATTGCCGCCGAACTCGACACGACCTTGCGTCCACGCGAGCGTCGCGGGGGACCGCGCGGCTAGCGCCCGGACGCCGGCCTCGACGACCTTCTCCGCGAACCAGTCGGTGTAGCGCTGCTGGCGCTCGGCCTGCTCGGGAGTCGTACGATCGGCCCAGAGGATGCGTGCGTAGCCGACGAGATTCGGAGCCGAGTGCGTGTGGGTCGAGGCGATGGCGACGTGCGAAGGATCGACGCCGGCCTTCTTCTTCAGGCGAGCCTTGATCACCTCGGTCAAGCTCGCGGGGACGCCGCAGTTCTCTACCGCGAGTAGCAGCACGGGTCGCTCACCTCCGATCGCGAGGGCGCGAGCGAAGATGCGCCGGTCGACGCCGTCGTGCTCGGTCGTGCGGCCGCCGTAGCCCGCGAGGACGGTCGGGTGAGTCGGCGTGATGTCGATCTTGGCGACGCCGACGGGGACCTCGTTCGGAATCGCGAGGAGCGGGGCACCGAAGAGGAGAACGAGACCGAAGGCTGACTTTCGGACGAGTCGCGATTTCATGACGATTTCTGTCCTTTCGAAGAGGGGGGATACATCAGCATCCCCGAACCCGGGAATCTTGCAAGTCCCGGCGAGCTATTGACGGTGCTCAGGACGCTACGTATCGTTCCCGAAGGTCATGCAAGGACGAAACGACGAGCGATTTTCGGCGATCGAGCTCTCCTCGGAGCAGTGCGCGGCGTTCCGGCGTGACGGTTATCTCGTCGTCGGTCGAACCCTGACGAGCGAGGGACTCGCTGTGCTCCGCTCCGAGTGCATGGACGCGTGGGATGCCGAGAAGAAGGGCTTCGACCCCGATGCGACCTGGCTCCAGAACTCGCTCGTCGTCGACATTCACCATCGTTCTCGCTCGGCCCGGAGCTTTTATTTTCGTGGGCCGCTCGTCGACGTCGCGACGCAGCTCGTCGGTCCGAACATCAAGGGCGCGACGTCGCAGCTGACGTTCAAGATGCGCGGCAACACGATGCCGTTTGCGTGGCACCAGGACAACGGCTACGGTGAGCTCGATCCCTACAACGCGATCTCGACGTTGACGGCTCTCGACGACACCGACGAGTCGAACGGTTGCCTCTGGGTCATTCCGGGAAGCCACCTCGAGGGACAGCTCGACGTCGGTCGCGAGGTGACCGTCGAGACGAAGGACTCGCTCGAGGAGGTCGCCGTGACGGTCGACGAGTCGCGTGCCCTGCCCGTGCCGCTGAGTGCCGGCGAGAGCCTCGTGCTTCACTGCCTCACGCTCCACAAGTCGGAAGGCAATCGCTCGGATCGCGATCGCCGTGTTCTCTTTCTCCGGTACGCGGACGCGGACGCCGTCGAGGTCTACAACGATCGGCGACCACGCCTCGGCCGACTTCTGCGCGGCACGACGCAGTTCGACGCGGTGCGTCGTTTCGAGAGTGACCTCGACGAGTAGAGCTCCCTCAACAGTGCAACGAGAGGCCCCGACGAGAATCATGAACGTCGCCGAACGAATCAAGCTCCGCGGAACCGACCTCGAGGTCTCGCGACTTTGCCTCGGAACGATGACCTTCGGCGATCAAGCGGACGCTTCCACCTCGCGATCGATCGTCGACCTCTGCCTCGAGCGCGGCATCGATTTCATCGACACGGCCAACATGTACGCGAAGGGCGGCTCCGAGTCGCTTCTCGGCGAGATCCTCGCGCGGCGTCGGGACCAGGTCGTCCTCGCGAGCAAGGTCGGTGTGCGGATGGGGAACGCACCCGAAGAGGGTGGCCTGTCCGCGCGAGCGATCGAGCACGGCATCGAAGCGTCGCTCGAGCGGCTCAAGACCGACTATCTCGACGTCTACTACCTGCACCTCCCCGATCATGACGTGCCGCTCGAGGAGTCCCTCCGCGCGATGGACGATCTCGTGCGAAAGGGCAAGGTTCGCCACATCGCGATCTCGAACTACGCGAGTTGGGAAGCTTGCCGCTTGCTCTGGCTCGCTGAGAAGCACTCGCTTCACGCCGCGCGTATCACTCAGCCGATGTACAACCTCATCGCGCGCGGCATCGAGCAGGAGTTTCTCCCGATGTGTGTGGCGCTCGGGCTCTCGACAATCGTCTACAATCCGCTCGCGGGCGGCCTCTTGACCGGAAAGCACCGGGAGCGGCGAGCGGTTGCCGGGTCTCGTTTCGACGGCAACGAGATGTACCTCGATCGCTACTGGCACGACGCGAATTTCGATGCGGTCGACGAGCTCGCACGCACTTGCGAGTCGCAGGGCCGTTCTCTCATCAGCGCGTCGTTCGCGTGGCTGCTTCACCACACGCGTGCCGATGGGCTGATCCTCGGCGCCTCGAAGCTCGAGCAGCTCGAACAGAACCTCGACGCGATCTCGGAGGGGCCGCTTTCTCCCGATCTCCTCGCCGCCTGCGAGGCTCTCTGGGAAGGTGTCCGGCAGATCGCCCCGAAGTACAATCGCTGACGTGCTCCCTATCCGTTCGCGAACATCTCGAGAGGGGCGGTTGAGCGATTCGGACGAGACTGATACCATCGCCCGAATGTTCGCGCGACGGGTCGAGTCTGCCTCCGGCGGGCTCGATTCGTCTAGTGCAAAGGCAAGTCTCGGACGAATGAAGAAGAAACAGAAAGCCTCGATCCTGCTGAGTGTCGTCGCGTTGGCGTCGTCGCTCGCGGGGGGCGCGCGCGCGGAGGAGTCGATCGACTTCGACCGCGATATCCGTCCTATCCTCTCGGACAACTGCTACCCTTGCCACGGGCCCGACTCGCAGACGCGCAAAGGCAAGTTGCGGCTCGACACGAAGGACGGTGCCTTCGCGGTGCGTCGTGGCGAAGCGGCGATCGTTCCGGGGAAGAGCGGCGAGAGCAAGGTCATCGAGCGGATTCTGACCGACGATGATGACGACCTGATGCCGCCGCCCGACTCGGGGCGTTCCCTCACCGCGAAACAGAAGGCGCTGCTTCGTCGTTGGGTCGACGGCGGCGCTATCTGGGACGAGCACTGGGCCTTCCGATCGGCGAAACGTCCCGAGCTCCCTCAGGTGAAACAGAAGGACTGGTCGCGCGGCGCGATCGATCGGTTCATCTTGGCGAAGATCGAGTCCGAGAATCTCGAGCCCTCGCCGCAGGCGGACCCCGAGACGCTGATCCGCCGTCTGACGCTCGAGCTCACCGGACTCCCGCCGACGATCGAAGAGATCGACGGCTTCCTCCAGGAGCTCGCCGACGACTCGGACGCGGCCTACGAGAAGCTCGTCGATCGACTCCTCGCATCGCCTCGATACGGCGAACGATTCGTTTGGGACTGGCTCGACGCGTCACGCTACGCCGACTCGAACGGTTACCAGGGAGATGGCGAGCGTACGATGTGGCCTTGGCGCGATTGGGCGGCAAGATCGATGAACTTCGACCTGCCCTTCGACGATTTCACGGTCGAGCAGCTCGCGGGCGACATGATCCCGAACGGCACCCTCGTGCAGAAGCTCGCGACGGGTTTCCATCGCAATCACATGATCA
>CAYZGY010000530.1:0-5998 GCA_964478085.1 uncultured Planctomycetia bacterium | reverse complement strand
CCCGTGATCGCGTCGCTCGCGGACTCGCTCTTCGGACGCGGCCGCGCGGCCACCGAGGCGGAATCATGATCATCAAGACGCCGCCCCAGCCGCATCCCGCGCTCGACCCGCACGGCTACTCGTTTCTGATCCGCAGCACGATCTTCCGGCCCGTGAGCATCCTGATGCTCTTCATCGCGACGCTCGTCGTCGGCGCGATGACGTACCGGCGTGTGCCGCTGCAACTGCTGCCCCAGGGGCTCTCGGGCGGCGAGGTCGGCGTCTACATTCCTGTGCCGGACGGCACGCCTCAGGAGAACATGGAGCTCATCGCCAAGCCGGCCGAGGACCTTCTGCGGACGCTTCCGGGGCTGCGGAGCGTCGTGACCAACTCGGGGGCGCGACGTGTCAAGATCCAGCTCGAGTTCGACCCCCGCTACGAGATCTCGTGGCTCGTCGCCGACATTCGCGATCGCATGGAGCGCGCCAAGCCGAGTTGGCCCGAGGGGGTCGAGCGATACCACCTCTGGCGGCAGAACGAGGCCGAGATACCGACGTACATCACCTCGCTCGGGCTCGTGGTCGATCCAGCCTCAAAGCAGAAATTTCGCGTCGAGGGTGTCGAGGATTTCATCTACGACGAGATTATCCGGACGCGGCTCGAATCCGTGCAAGGCGTGGCGCGCGTCAACATCTGGGGCTTGACGAGCCAGAGCATCGAGATCGCGTTGCGGAAGGACGAGGTCGCCGGCTACGGCGTCGACCTGCGCGAGCTCGTCGATCGGATGTCGAAAGACAATCGTTCGATCAACGCCGGCATCATTCGTGACGGAGATCGGGAGCTGCTCGTCCGCGTCGATTCCCAGTTCGACGACTTCTCGCAGATCCTCGACTTCCCCGTGAACCAGAATATGACGCTCGGGGAATTCGCGGAGGTGCGCCGTCGGCGAGCCCTTCGAGACAATTGGTCGCGCGTCAACGGAAGCCACGCCAAGGCCGTCGTCATTCACAAAGAGTCGGGCGCGAACGCCGTCGAGGTTTGTCAGCGAGTCTCGGACGAGATTGGGCGGCTCGAAGCCGACCTCAAGCGAACCGTTCCCGGCGTGAACGGTGTCGTGACGCAGAGCTGGTTCAACCAGGGCGAGCAGATCGAGGCCTCGATCGACAGCCTCCGCGAGAACGCGCTGCTCGGTGGTCTCTTCGCGGTCATCGTGCTCTTCGCGTTCTTCCGGCGCCTCGGCATGACGGCGCTCGTGACGCTCGCGATTCCGTTTTCTCTTCTGATGACCGTCGTGTGGATCTACTTCTGCGGCGGATCGTTCAATATCCTTTCGCTGATGGGGCTCTCGCTCGGCATCGGCATGCTCGTCGACAACTCGATCGTCGTCGTCGAGAACATCTTGCGTCGTATCGAGCGAGGGGAGGCTGCGATCGCCGCGGCCATCGGGTCGATTCGAGAGGTGGGCCTCGCGGTCTCGCTCGCGACGCTGACGACCGTGATGGTGTTCTTGCCACTGATCTTCGTCACGCATCCCCAGATCAAGGTGATGACGCAGGAGATCGGTCTGCCACTCTGCATCAGCGTCCTCGCGTCTCTCGTCGTCGCTCTGGTTTTCATCCCGCAGGGGGCGATCGTCCTCGATCGGAACTCCAAGCGGCCTCAGGCCGAGCGGGCAACGTCGGCAGGTGCTACGGGCGACGCGCCGAAGGCGAAGGAGGCGTCACGCCTCAACCGTCTGACCGTTCGTTCGGTCGCTTGGGCGCTCTCCCATCGTGGAGCCGCGTTTCTCATCGTGACCGCGCTCCTCGCCTCGACGGGGACGGCGTGGCAGCAGGCCGGTAAAGAGGCCATGAACATGGAAGGGCCCGAGCGCTTCCAAGCTCGGGTCGAGATGCCCAAAAACTTCACGCTTCGGGAGGCCGACGAGCACTACGCGATCATCGAGGCGGCGATTGCGAAGGGAGGCGAGCAATTCGGAATCCGCTCGATCAACTCGTGGTTCGATTCGCAGAACGGGCAGATCAACATCTTCCTCGAGCCCGGCCGACGCGTGAAGCAGGCCGATTTCTACGCTGCGATCCGTCCGCATCTACCCGATCTTCCCGGAGTCTCGATCCGTCTCGGATTCGAGCAATTCGATGGCGGCGGAGCGAATCAGCGCATGATGCTCTACGTCGAGGCGAATCACTTCGAAGGGCTCGACGCGACGGCCTCGCTCGTCGAAGACGCGATGCGCGAATCAGCGAGGTTTCCGTACCTCAAGGAGGTCAGTCGCTGGCGCGAGGACGAGCTCGAAGAGGTGCGTGTCGCCGTCGATCGGCGTTCTGCGACGCATCGGGGGATCGACACGGCGCGTGTCTCCATGATGGTCGCCTGGGCGCTGCGCGGTTCCCAGCTGCCGGACTTCGTCGACGACGATCGCGAGCTCCCTCTCTGGATCCGCTACGACGACGCCGATAAGGAGAGTATCGACGAGCTCGGCGAAGTCTATGTCTGGAACGATCGCGGAAAGGCGATTCCACTCTCGAACCTCGCGAGCCTCGAGATGGTCGCCGGCTCGGGCGACATCCACCGCCGGCAAGGCAAGATGACCGTCGGAATCTCCGCGCGCGTCGAGGGGATCAGCGTCGCGGAGGCCCGCGCGCGCGTCGAGCACGAGCTCAAGACGCTCGTCGAGAAGAACGAGTGCGAACTCGCCTTCAGTCAGCGTAGCGGCGACTTCAACGAGGACTTCAAGGTCGTGCTCACGGCGATCTCGATGGCCCTTCTCCTCGTTTTCTTCGTGATGGGCCTGCTCTTCGAGTCGTGGATCCTGCCGCTCTCGATCCTGCTGTCGATCCCCTTCGCGTTCTTCGGCTCTCTCTGGCTCCTCGTCGCGACGAACACGAGCCTCGACGCGGTGGGGGCCATCGGCGGGCTGATGCTGATCGGAATCGTCGTCAACAACGCGATCGTCCTCGTCGACTCGATCAACCGTCACCGAGTCGGTGGACTCCCACGACACGAGGCGATCCTGCAGGCTGTGCGCGTGCGCTTCCGCCCGATCTGGATGACGGCCCTGACGACGATCTTCGGACTCCTCCCGCTCGCGGTCCTCGAGCAGCGCGGCGAGGGCGTCGACTACAAGTCGCTAGCGATCGTGCTGATCGGCGGACTGGCGACATCGACGTTCTTCACGCTCTTCGTCGTGCCACTCCTCTACTCGACGCTCGACGACGTGCGGCGCGTGGCGCGTACAATGATCCGAGGCGTGCCTTGATGGCCAACGCCATCGACTCGCCTATACAGTCCCGAAGCTGAACTAGATGGTAGCGTCGATCCGGTTCCTCCGGGTCGACGCTACCATCTAGTCACGCGGCGTGTCGCCGCGTACTGACGTCATCTCGACATCCGTCGACCATCAGCATCGGGACCTCCCTCAGCATCCGGACCTCGTGCCTAACGGTACGCTGAGGACGACGGAGTGAGCAGAACGAAGCCAGCGTTCGAGATACGTCGACGCAGCAAGAGTTCGGTGAGAAATGCGGACTAGTTAGTTACACGTCTCCCGATCGCACGTCAACTCGTCCGGCGTCGTATCGTTCCCGCAGTTCGGGAAAGGCGCGGCGGGCGCGTCTCCCTTACGGAAGAGAAACGAGAGGCCGTGGATGACGTCCGAGAGATTCGCGACGCCGTCGTCGTTCGTGTCGATCGCGCTCTGGCATTGCAGGGTGTCGACTCCGTGGAAGAGGTGCCCGAGGGCGCAGACGGCGTCGCTGACGGTCAGTCGGTCGTCACCGTCGCAGTCACCGCGCAGGAAGCTCGGTGCCTTGCCGCCTTCGTAGACGTACGAGATCTCTTCGAGCGAGGGGACGGCGATCGCCCCGTCGTTGATCGCGATGACGGAGACCCGACCGCGACCGGCCGGAACGGTGACGTTGAGCACCTCTCCGTCGTCTCCGACGGGTCGCACCGACGGCGAGGGCACACCGCCGAACTCGATGCGTGTCGTTTCACCGAATCGGTCTCCGCGTACTTGGATGGTGTTTCCACCGCTCGCGGGACCCGTCTGCGGCGTGATCGACGTGATCGACGGGCGATCGACGCGCCCCGTGACGAGTCCGCGTGACGTGAATCCTCCGGTGGTGTCGGATTCGACCCGAACGTCGATCGGTCCCTCGAGGCTCAGGTCGGCAGGCACTGCGACGGTGACCTGGCGCGATGAGTTGAAGTTCAGAATCTCCGTCTCCTCGCCATTGAGATAGACGCGCATGTCATTGACGAATCGAATCCCGCGAAGCGTCAGCTCCAAATCTTAGCCGATGTCGACACGACTCGGTGAGCCGCTGGCAGCGCGGGGGTTCGGAATGCGACTCGAGTTGAAGCAGAAGTTGCGAAAGACCGCCGGGCGGCGCTGCGCGAAGGTCTGGACCGTTCGAATGTTCTGCTCCCAGCGATTGAGGTTGCCGGCAGTCGCCGCGGCCTCCTCCGGCATGTCCGTTCGAATCGCGCCGGCGTGTCGCTGGACGTGGCGCAGTACGTTCTCGGGGCTCAGGGGCCCGGCGACGTACTCCTCGACCTTGTTGAGGAAGAACTCGCCGTAGATCGGACTCTGGATCAGCGCAAAGAGCGGAATGGCCACGCTCGACGTACTTCGACTCAGTGCGTGGGTGAGCGTGTCGGACGTGTATCCGCCCGGGCTGCGGCTCATGCCGAACTCCGCGTCCCAGCTCAAGAAGATCCACTTGCCGCCCTCGATGCGCGGTCGGGCCGCGTACCAGTTGTTGTGCGGCCAATCGTGGTTCTGAGCCCAGATGTTGAGGAGCATGTAGCTCGTGTAGTCCTCGATGTCGAGCAGCTTCGCGCCTTCTTCGTAGTTCTCGGGTTCGCGCATGCTGTTCGTTCGGAAGAAGTTCAACATGCGCGTGAATTCGGAGGACGTGCCGTCGAGGACGTCGTTGCCCGTCTTGATCACGTCCCACTCTTCACCGATATCGGGGAAGTACGACGCGAAGAACTTCTTGTCCATGCGCTCGACGACGTTGAAGACGCCGCGATAACGCATGTTGACGAACATGTTGTACCAAGAGCCGTGCGAGATGATCTGGCCCATGTCCTTGTGGACGTCACGGATGACCTGGTCGCGGATGAGCGAGGCGTCTTGGCCCGTTCGGAAGGCGTCGTTGAAGTTCGAGCGCAGGACGAGCTTGTCGAACGACTGGAGGTGCGTGTCCGGAATGATTCCGAAGCGCAAACGCGTGTCTCCGTAGCGACCACGGAAATAGGCCTTGTAGGCCTTCTTCGTCGTAAAGCCTCCGTTTCGTCCGGCACCTCCGTGAAGGCGGAGACCGAAGCTCGTGCTCGCGTGCTGCTCGCCGTCGATCGAGATGACCTCGAAGTGGCCTGCGCGCTCCGAGGCCGGTCCTCGAGCACCCGAGTTGTTGTGCACCGTCTGGTAGTCCGACGGCTCCATCGCGATCGAGATGACGGGAAGTACGAGGCTGTTGAAGCTGCGGAAGTAGCTCCCCGAGACGGGGCGCAGAAGGGGTTCCGTCTGACCTGCGAGGAAACCGTTCGCGCGAAGGACGGTGTTCCGCGTGACCGTGATCGGGCCTTCGTAGAGGGTGGAGGTGGATCGCGGCGTTCGGCCGTTGGTCGTGAAGCGAATCTCGAAGCCTTCGAACGGGATGTTCGCGCTGAGCGTCACCTCGGTGTCCTGGCGGTAGAGGCCCGGCGGGGGATCGAGCGTGATCTCGGTCGAGAGCGGCTCGGAGGAGACGTGCCTGTCGTTCGGCGCATCAGGCGTCGGGATCAACATGTACGCGAAGTCGCCCGTTCCGTCGGGGAAACGACCGTACGAGCGATCACGACGCTGCTCGGGAAGGTCGACCGCGTCGACGACGTCGGCGACGCGCTCGTCCGAGAGAAAGATCGCCTCGCCGTCTCCGTCGCTTTGGAAGTTCGTGTGAAAGACCGGCGGCACGACGCCGCGCTCAGGCGCGAAGCTCATGTCCGCGCGCGAGCCCCTTCGATTGAGAA
>CAYZGY010000529.1:0-6016 GCA_964478085.1 uncultured Planctomycetia bacterium | reverse complement strand
GTGCCGAATCCACTCCTACGGCGCGATCTCGACGACGGTGCGCAGGGAGCTCGGCCGGGTCGGGCGGGCGACGTGGGCGAGGCTGATCTCGAAGACCTGGCTCGAAGATCCGTCTCTGTGCGGGTGCTGCGGTAAGCCAATGAAGATGGTCTCGGCGATCAGCTCGCCGGAGCAGGACGAGGTGATCGAGAGAATCCTAGGTGCACGCGGGGAGTGGGACCCGCCGTGGACTCGGCAGCGCAAAGCTCGCGGACCGCCGGGGCAGCTGGAGTTGTTCTCGACGGCGATCGACGAGGAGTGCTCGCAGAAGCTCTCTCTCCTGAAAAACTCTCGAGGATTTCCAAGAAAACCTGTCGCTGGGCCCGCCCGTTTCGTGCTGGGAAGGTTGAAGGTGCGGCCAGCCGCGCCTGGAAGTTGTCCAGGATCGTTCGACAGATCCTGGCCGACACATCCGGTGGACGTCCTCCACGGCACGGGGAGTTCACGCGGAGAGGCGCCGGACCAAGAAGATAAGTACTCGTCTAGAAACAACCCCAAGAGCTCAGCAAATTCAGGGAGTAAGGAACGTATCATGAAGATTCAAGAGACCCCCGTGGCCTCCGGCCTGAAAACACGCTCGGCCGAGTCGACAGCAGTAGGCGAGGACTCGTCACCCGAATGCCTCGGACGTCGCCCCTTGCTACACGCGTTACTGGCTACTGGTGCCGCCGGCTTCGCCTTCCTGAAGGGCACCTCTACGGCAGAAGCGTCGTCGCCGAGGGCTCGTCTGTCGCCACTCAGGAACATCCCAAACCCAGCTGTTGGCGACGGGGCGACGGATGACTATGTGCCGCTGCAGGAAACGATCGACCGCGCGCTCGAGCTGATGGACTCGCACAGCAACCTCGAGATCACCATCGACCTGGAGGGTCGTTCCTACAGGTTCAACACCGAGCTGTTGATCGAGCCGTTGATCGAAGAGACGGCTCCCAAGACGCGCCTGCGAATCATCAACGGTACTCTCCTTTCCAGTGTGGGAAACGTGGAGCAGCATTCTTTCAACGCCATCCACATCAAGCCACACGGAGCGGCGGGCTCCTACAGTGACTATCCCGAGATGACCTTCGAGAACGTGCGCTTCCAGAAGCTCCAGTACCAGAACATCACGGGAGTGCTCATCGAGCGAGGGTTGCGCTGCACCTTCCTGAATTGCGCCTTCGAGCCGCAGAATAAGGCCGCTTCGACACAGGCATTTGAACGCGGCTTGCTCCTCCAAGGCTGCCAGATCTGCTCTTTCATCGACTGCCACTTCAGTGGCAACAACCAGCATGTGGTGTTCGGGCAGCTCTCGGGGTCCCCTTCGACCGATTGTCGCTTCTACGCTTGTTCGTTTTCAGAATCGGACGGCTCTGCGATCGTCAGCGAGGAGAATATCCTTCGTTCGGGAGTGACCGCGGCACAGTGCCTCTTCGATGGCTGTACGTTCGAGACCGCACGAAACGCGCCGCTCGTCGATCTGTGGGACACCCGCAACACCAAGTTTCACCATTGCCGCTTCGAGAACGACGAGAACGGCTACAACCTCGTCCAGCTGGGGAAATCCTCCGCGTCCACCGAGTCGACCACGGCACGCTTCTGCGACTGCAACTTCAGCGGCTCGTCGGCGTCTCCAGACAGCTCCACCTCTCCGAGCTGTGTCGCTGGAGACTCCGATGTAGAGGATACTGCGCTGATCGCCAACGTCTTCCCGGCTTCCACGACGATGCCGGCCGTGAGACTGGCAGGCGGCTACCGCGCCGTGGCGAACACCAACCTCGGTGACGCGTGAGGGTCGCTCTGACACCGGGGAGTTGAAGGCCTGGAGCACGCGAGAGTCACCGAATACAGCGCGGCAACGGGAGCACGCGAGCTCGAACGTCTCACCAGAGTTTCGAGCATGCCGCAAGCGCGGGTATCGACAGCGTCAGCGCGGAGACCTCGATCCTCGACTCTCAGCCAGTTCTGTCTCTGGTCTCCGCACTCCTCGCCACAGTGCCGCTTCGACGCGGCGCCTCGTTCGATCTTCGTCCGGACCCGGGATTCTCACGCGGGCTGCTAGGGAATGGACCGGGCCAGACGAAAACCACGGGTGCCGCGGCGTCTCATCCCATCTGTCCCATAACGGTTGGCCGACCGGCAGAGGGAGGCGCCTGCACGCCAGCTACCACCGCGGAAGACCCGGGGGCCGTGAAGCTTGGCGGTGCAGGCCGGATCCAGCTCTCTGGCCTCAGGCCACCAGTAGAAGCGGGGTTCGAAGATGTCCGCGCACCACTCCGCGACGTTACCGTGCATCTCGTGAAGACCGAAGGCGTTCGCCGGCAGGCTGCCTACCGGCACGGTTTCATCTCGATAGAGCCCCTCCGGCGTGTCGCCGTAAGGCGCTTTGCCGTTGTAGTTCACCTCTTCGGGCGTGATCGTCGCGCCGAAGCTGAATGGCGTGCTGGTCCCTGCCCGACAGGCGTACTCCCACTGTGCCTCGGAGGGCAGGGACAGAGCCGTCCTCTTGGCGAACTCGCGGCAGTGCTCCCACGTGACCAGCTCGACCGGCCGGGTGTCGCCCAGGTACCTGGAGGGGTTCTCTCCCATCACGACCTTCCACTGCGACTGCGTCACCTCGTGCTTCGCCATCAGGAACGGGCTCAACGTCACCGGATGCTGTCGCTCTCCGTTCTCTTCGGATCGACCCTTCTCAGTCTCTGGAGACCCTATCTGGAGCTCGCCTCCCCGCAGCAGCACGAGGATGACTCCGGTATCACCGATCACACGCAGTTGTCCCGAGTCGTCTCGCTCCGGGATACCCCCGCTCTTCAGATGAACAAACTCCCAGAGCTTCGATCGGGGATCGCGGCCGAGGGGAAAGAGATCTTCGATGACCTCGATCTCCAGCCCATCGTAGATCGGGCATTTCTCGTGGTTGCGGATCGACGCGATCGCTTTCTCCCAGGAGGCCGCGAACGCAGCCTCCGTCGGCCAGGATTTCAGGCGGCGCTTCAACAACGCGACAGTGCCCTTGTTCGGGTCGGGATCGCTGAGCCTCTCCAGATCGCGAACGAGAGTCTCGAGCACCTCGTAGCGTTGAGCCGTATCGACATCCGAGAATCGGTACGTGCGAGTGCCGCCTTCCGGATCACTCGACTCGGACACGGCAATGCCGCGCAATCGTCCCAGCTCGACTCTGTAATGGTCGAGGCGGACGAGGACCTTCTCGATCTTCTCGAGCCAGGCGGTCGTTTCGGTGCGCTGGCTTGGTGGCCAGGGCCTGAGCTCCCTGGCTGACTCCGTGTGGTATTTCCGTAGAAGCTCGATGTCGGCGAAGATCAGGTTCTCGGCCGCTCGCTGATTCGCAAGCCTCTCATTCTTCAGCGCGACCTCTTCGCTCCTCTTGGCAGCCAGAGCGAAAAACAAGCTCACCATGAAGCCAAGAACGAGTGTCAGCAACACAGTGCCCGTAACGGCCACGAGTGACCGGTTCTTGCTCACGTATTTCTGGAGCTTGTACAGGACACTCGGCGGTCCCGCCTCGACCGGATCGCCAGCGAGGTGACGAGAGATATCGGCTGCTAACTCTGCGGCAGTGCCATAGCGTCTCTCTCGCTGCTTCTCGACCGCCTTCATCGAGATCCAGTCGAGATCTCCACGCAGGAGGCCTACGAACTCGTCCGGGCTCGAGTTCCGGCTTACCGCCAGGCGCTGGGTACTCTCCAGGTTCATCCGAGTCCAGCGCGTACTCGGTGCCGGAGGGTCATGCTCACGTATCCGCCGCAGAATCTCGTCGAACGCCGTTTTTGCGAGAACCTCCGGGTCCATCGGAGGCTCACCCACGAGAAGCTCGTAAAGCGTGATCCCGAGGGAGTAGACATCCGTTCGATGATCTACATCCTCCCCGGTCATCTCCGCCTGCTCGGGACTCATGTATGCGGGCGTGCCGACAGCCCGTCCGATCTCGGTATAAAGCGTTTTCTCCGTCAGTCGCTGGTTCGTCGCCCTGGCGACGCCGAAATCTATGATCTTGGCGATCGGCGCCTGGTCCGGAGTTGTGACCAGTATGTTCGAGGGCTTCAGATCACGATGGATGACTCCGCGGCGGTGGGCATGGTCGATGCCCCGGCAGACTTGGCAGAAGAGCTCCAGGCGTTGCCGGGCCGTCAACTTGTGACGGTCGCAATACTCATCGAGCGGAACGCCGCGAACGTGCTCCATGACGAAGTAGGGACGGCCATCGCTGGTGGCGCCGGCGTCGTAGACCCGGGCGATATGGGGGTGGTCCATCATCGCGAGAGCCTGACGCTCCGCCTCGAAGCGCGCCACGACCTCGCGGGTGTCCATGCCGAGCTTGATGAGCTTGAGCGCCACTCGACGACGGACTGGTTCCACCTGTTCCGCCAGGCAGACGACGCCCATGCCACCCTCACCGAGCACCTCGAGAATCTTGTAGGGACCGACTCTCTCAGGAACGGCGATCCTGGCCGAATCATCGTCGTCTCCACGAGGATCCATGGCGTCCGATGAGCGCCCCGGCAGGGCCTCCCCGCTCCCCGTCTCCCCGTCCGTCGAGGGCTTCGGAAGCCGGCCGATCACCTCTTTGGCAGCGCCCAGGAACTCCTGGACGTCGCCTGCCCGAAAAAGGAGGTCGACGATTTCGACCATCAGCTCTTGATCGCCGTCGCAGGCTTCCACGACGAAGGCCACCCGCCGAGCGCTCGGGACGTCGAGCGCTCGGTCGAGAATCGCTTCGAGCCTTTCTTGACGGTCTTTGTCGCTCATGTGTCGGTCTGGTCGAGCTCGCGAAGGAGAAACAACGTCGCCATCTCGAGTCCTCGTTCCGCTGTCCTCCGTGACAGCTTCATCACCTCGCCGATCTCACGGGCCTCGAGTCCTCCCAGCAGCCGGAGCTCGACGATCCGCGCCCAGCGCGCGTTGCGCTCTTCGAGACGCGAGAGGGCCTCGTCCAGGAGGATCACATCGACGATGCGATCCGACCCGACCATGACACTGTCAGAGAGGGGAACTCTCGATTGGTCCCCTCCTCGTTTCTGGACGCGGCGGTCTCGTGCGTGGTTACGGAGCGTCTCTCTCATCTTTTTGGAGGCGACAGCCAAGAAATGATTTCGATCGGCGTAGTCGATCGATTTCTTTTCGACCAAGCGGAGGTACACTTCATTGACCAGCGCGGTAGGCTGCAGCGTGTGGTTCGGACGCTCCGAGCGCATCATGCGCTCGGCGCAGGCACGAAGCTCCTTGTCGACGATGGGCAAGACGGCATCAAAAGCGCTCCGGTCGCCTTGGGCCGCCTGCTTGAGCAGCCTCGTTACTTCTCCCATCTTTCCTCCGGAGCACACTCCGACCGAACCAGGACTCTCAGGGTTGCTCCGTGTTCCTTCGCGGTCGACACCCTTCGCGTCGCGCTCCAGAGTAATCCTTTCGCTTGTCTCCATCCACGGTGATGGTCTCGCACCTTTCGGATTCCAGCTTCAGCGCTGACGCTAGACGACATACTCGTCCGCGAGGCGCTCCTGGAAGAGATCCAGGGCGCTCAGGGACTCCTTCAGATGGAGGTCGAGCCACGGCTGACGCGAGCTTGCTCTCATTCCACACTCACGAACTCGCCGCGCGCCGCGCGAGACAGGGAAGCCTCTTCGCGCTTCATCTTGGGGGCAGAGGTGATCGCCGAACACGAACGCAGCTACGACCGCGGTGGGCAGATCGAGAATTCTGCGCACGTCGAGAAGCTCATCGCGGAGAAGAAAGCGGCGCGTCGTCATCGCGGCGTCGATCGATTGCGTCAGCTCGTGCCGGAGAGCGAACAACTCTTCGCTGCTTTGGCCGAGCGCGGCCAACCGCTCGCTCGCGCCGTGTCACAACTCACCGATCTACTCGACACCTACGGCGTGCGAGATCTCGCCGATGCGATCCGAGAAGCGCTTTGTGGCGAGGCGCCGCATCGGCGTTGGTGCATGATTCGCTCCGGACCGAAGTGCAGTATCATTCGGGCTTTGCG
>CAYZGY010000528.1:0-6021 GCA_964478085.1 uncultured Planctomycetia bacterium | reverse complement strand
GGAGCGGGATTGTCGAACTTGAGATTGCCGCAGATCTCGACGCGCTCCGCCGGATAGCCCAGCTCGCGAAATCGTGAAGCCGAGGTCTCGTCCTGCGCGCAGACGAGCTCGAGACTGCGCGGCGGCCACGGATAAAAGCGCGAGAGCCGCCGGTAGCCGCGCAGACTGCGCTCCGAGAGCGTCGCGTTGAGAAGCACGACGGCGATTCCGGCTCCCGCGGCATAACGGCAGATGTTCGGCCAGAGGTCGTGCTCGATGATGACGAGCGCGTCGGGACGAATCTGTCGGAACGCGCGCCTCACCGCGAAGCTGAAGTCGAGCGGGCACGAGAAGACCAGGTGACCTTCGTACGCCGCTTGTGCCTGTCGTACGCCTTCGGCCGTGCTCGCCGACACGACGACCTCCCAGCCCTCGAGCTCCTCGGCGAATCGCCGCGCCAGTCGTCGCGTCGTCTGAATCTCGCCGACGGAGACTCCGTGAATCCACAGGCACCGCTTCTCGCCTTCACGCCGAGGCGGCGCGCGAAAGAGCCGACGTCGAAGGTGATCGAGCGATCGACCGAAGCGGCCTCGAAAGCACGCGACGACGAGGCCGAGCACGGCCAAGACGAGGTAGACCACATCGAGGAAGAGCGTCATCAACAGGTTCGGCTTTCGCGCCGTGCGCTCCGGGCTCATCGCTCGACTTCGTCCGGCTCCGGTGTCGCTCGAGCGCTACGCACGACCTCGCCGAGCGCCTCGAGAACTTCGTCGGCGCTCGTTTCCGGTACGCAGACACGCGCCTCGAGCGGGCAAGTCCGCTTGTAGCAGCTCAGACATTCGAGATCGCGACGAAGCACGCGATGCGAAACTTCCGCATCGTCGCGCGGTCCGACCTTGAGTGGCTCAGTCGGGCCGAAGAACGAGACCGTCGGGACGCCGACCGCGACCGCGAGGTGCAGTGGGGCGGAGTCCATGCAAACGACCGCGGCGGAGCGTTCCATCAGGGCGGCGGAAGCCCAGATCGGAGCACGACCGACGAGACTCTCGAGAGGCTCGGTCGCATCGGCCGCCTCCCTCTCGGCGTCGATCGCCTCGACGAGAGGCTCCTCGCCTGGAGCACCGAGAAAAACCGGCCGCAGATCCGGTCTCTGTGCAGAGAGAAGCGCGAGAAGGTCGGCCCAGCGACGCGGCGTCCAAAGCTTGCTCTCCCAGCGTGCGCCGGGGCAGAGCGCGAGCGGTGTGCGATCGTCGCCGTTGCGCTCGCCGAGAAGCTCGCGGGCCTTCTCGCGTGCGGCGTCGGGAATCGGAAGGCGAAAGGCCGCCGTCTCGTCCCTCGACTTCGGACTTCTCGCGTGGTCGGGGACGAACTTCGAACGCGCGAGGACCTCGTCGATCAGTCCGTTCACTCGATCGATCGCGTGGGCGACCTCGTCGGGCACCCGCACGCGACGGTTGTAGTGGACCGGCGCGAGCTCGCGTGCCTCGGCCGGCCCGAAGCGCTCCTTCGCTCCCGAGACCCGCGCGAAGATACCACTTCGCTGCAGCCCTTGAAGGTCGACGGCAAGATCGAAACGCCCGCGGCGCAGATCGCGCAACCATCGACCGAACTCGGGCAGCCAGCCCGGGAATCCGCGCAGTCGAAAGCGCCCGCGGGGAAACGCGACGACATGGTCGACACCGGGAAACTCGCGCACGAACTCCTCGAAGCCGGCGTTGACGAGCCACGTCAGCTCGCAGTCGGGCACCGCACGTGCGAGTCGTTCGACCCCCTCGGCGCTGTGAATGATATCGCCGAGCGAACTTGGTTTAATGACGAGCACTCTGACCATGGTTTCTGCGGGGTTCATCCTTAGCACGGCGTTCATCGTTAGCAAGGGGTGACTCCGAGGAGTAGAGCTTGTCGTCGAGAAAAACCTATCGCCTCACGGGCCCTCGCCATCGCGCGGTCGTCGTCGATCGTGTTCCCGAGGACCTGGCGCGTACATGGCTCGAGAACCCGCGCGCGTTCTTCGACGACGGGCCCGCGTGGTCGGGCACGACACCGCAACGCGTGACGCGTGCGCAGACGCCGATCGGATCGCTCTTCGTCAAAGAGGGCCGACGCAAGCTGCTGCGCACGTGGCTCGACGCTCTCGTCGGTCGCGCACCCGCCTCGACACGAGCCTTCGAGACGGGACTCGTCCTCGAAGAAGCGAAGGTCGGTGCGACGCGACCCGTCGCCGTTTTCGAACGACGCCAAGCGGGCGAGAGCTTCCTCCTCCTCGAGTTCGTCGACGCGCCCGACCTCCACCGCTATCTCGTCCGCGAACTCGAAGGTCTCGACGACGACGCGCGGCGCGAGCGCCAGAGCGCGCTCTGGCCAGTCCTGGCGCGCGCGATCGCCGATCTCCATCGAGCGAGAGTCCGCCAACGCGATCTCAAAGCACCGAACATCCTCGTCGAGAGTGACAAAGACCGAGACCCACGCATCGTCTTCGTCGACCTCGAAGGAATGGAACGTCTCGAAGAGCTACCGACCCCCGGTCAACGCGAACGAGACCTCGGCCGCCTCGCGACGAGCCTCCACGCCCCCGCGCTTCAGGAGCTCGGCATCGACGACGACGACTGGCACCAAATCGTCGACCTCTACCTCACCGCGGCCGGAACGACGGGTCACTCCGACGGCTGGGTCACGCGCACCCTCGAATGGGCCGCGAGAAAGGAAGAGCGCCAGCGCCGACTGGGGAAGGAGATCTGGTAACGACAACACGCCGCTCCGCTCGATGGCCGCGACGAGGGGCGGTAGAGTAGACACATGACGAAAGCAAGCCAAGACCTGCTGACAAAGGCCCTCGCGCTTTCAGAGAGCGAGCGCGCGGAGCTGGCGAAGGAGATCATCGCGAGCCTCGACGGCTTGCCAGACCCCGAGGCAGAAGAGGCCTGGGCTGCCGAACTCGAGCGCCGCCTGGAACTCGATCGACAAGACCCGGACCGTGGCGATGATCGGGCTACGGTGAAAGCGCGAATCGAAGGGAAGTTGTGGCCGGAGAGCCGAACTTAGTCTCTTGGACTCCCGAGGCTGAGGACGGACTGGTCTCCGCGGTGGGCCGGTACGAACAGATCGAGATCGGCCTGGGTCGAGCATTCCTCGAATGCCGTCGAAGATACCACGACTTTGCTGACGCGATTTCCAGGAAGCGGAGCACTCGTTCCTCACGTAAATCCCGCAGACGGATTTCGAAAGCTGCGCGTCGAGGGCTTCCCGCACATGATCGTGTACCGGGAGACCGAGCGTGGCCTTCGAGTCATGGCTGTCGACCACGCGAGGCAGGGCCCAGGTTACTGGCCGACCGATAGGCTCGGCACCACAGACCCGCGGTCAATTCAGCAGCTGCCGCACCGGCTCCAGCCAGCAGTCTTCCCGCTTCGGGTAGTAGTAGCCCATGTTGGGGAGGAGGCGGTCGGTGTCCTCGCGATTCTCTTCGGTGCGTAGCGCTTTGAAGGCCGCGACGATCTCGCGTCTTCGTAGCTCGCCGGCGGGGCGGTCGTCTTCGGCGAAGGACTCGGGGGAGAAGGCTTTCGAGAGGAGCTTGTGGGCCTCGTCGAGATCCTCCTGCGATGCGTCACGAGGCACACCGAGAATGGCGTAGTGGTTCGGGTGTGTCTCGCCGTTCGTTGCCTCGAGGTCGAGCGGCAGCGGGTTCGTCAGGTAGAGCTTGTAGTGGTAGAGAGCGACGATCGGTGCGAGCGTGCGTTTGCGCCCGACCATCGCACGCTCGAAGAACGTCCGCACGGTCGATCGCTTGAGGTCGAGCAACACGTTGACGAGGTCGGACGAAAAACCTGCGTCGAAGAGCTCGCGCAGCTCGGAGGGGGGCGCCCCCTCGACGAACTTCGCGATAGCCGACGGTCCCTCACCGACGAGCTCTTCGAGACGCGGGGCGAGCTTGCGCTCACGCGCGGAGGATCCGCGAGCCTTCGATTTCTTCTTCGCCATCGGAACGCCGCTTTCTCGGAAACCGGGCCGAAGGAGCTTTCCCACACCACTGAGGTCTCAACCGTCACTTGATGAATACTGGAGCGAAGGGCCGAAAATCCACTTAAATCCCACAGGGTCGGGCTTATCGGGCTCCTTCGGAGCATTCTTCGCGCGAGATCGCCGAGACACGTTTGCCGAGCGGGGCGGGCCACGGCACACTTTGACATGCCTCTGTGATGTCCGCGGAGGGCCGCTCGTCCGTGAAGAAGGATCCGATGGCCGAAGACTCGAACCCGAACGCTCAAACACAACCGATCGACGGGTTTATCTCACGTCTGCGACTGCGCCTCCTCTACCGCGTGCGCGTCAAAGGCTCGGACCAGCTCCCGCGCGTCCACGGCGCACTGCTCGTCAGCAACCGCGTCTCGGTCGTCGATCCCGTGCTGATCCGCCGCGCGGTGAAGAAGACTCTCGGCAAAGCGGCGCTCGCACGACTCGAGTTTCTCAACTGCTCGGGAATCGTCGGCGACGAGCTCGATCGCGCGCTCACGAAGGCACGCCAACAGATCGAAGAGGGGCAGCTCGTCTGCCTCTTCGCCGAAGGAACGATCGAACGCGGCGGACGACTCCTCCGCTTCACGACGACCCTCGAGCGCATCATCGGCGGGCTCAAGCTGCCGATCATTCCCGTCACGGTCGATCGACCCTGGGGATCGATCGCACGACGCGAAGAAGGAGCGGTGCGGTGGAAGTGGCCGCGACGCTTTCCGTACAACGTCACGGTCTGCTTCGGTGCGCCGCTGCCGTCCTCCTCGAGCGCCTTTCGCGTGCGGAGGATGGTCCAGGAGATCCAAGCGCGACTCTTCGAGCGACGCAAGAAGCGAGGCGAGACGCTCACCGCGAAGTTCATTCGCACCGCGCGTCGCTTCCCGTTCCGCCAAGCGATCGACGATCACACCGGTCGCCGACTCAACTTCCTCAAGGCGCTCGCGGGAGCGCTCACGCTTCGCAAGGCGCTCGAGAAGCACCTCGACGACGGACCGTACATCGGCGTGCTCTTGCCCCCCTCGGGCGGTGGGGCGCTCGTCAACGTCGCGCTCTCGCTTCTCGGGAAGGTCCCGGTCAACCTCAACTACACGATCTCGAAGGAAGCCTTCGAGCACTGCCTCGAGAAGGCGCAGATCAAGACGATCATCACATCGAAGCTATTCCTTCGAAAGCTCGAGATGGACGCACGCGACGAGTTCTTCTACGTCGAAGACCTGCGCAAGGAGGTTGGAGCTCTCTCCAAGCTTCGCGGCTTCCTCGCCGCGTCGCTCCTTCCCGCCTCGCTGATTCGAAAGTTCTACTCGGCGAGCGAGGATCCGAGCGCACCGGCTTGCGTGCTCTTCTCGAGTGGCTCGACGGGCGACCCGAAAGGCGTGATCCTCTCGCACTACAACGTCCTCTCGAACATCCAAGCGGTGAGCCAGGTCTTCCACCTCGAAGGGGATGACCGCGTCGTCGGTGTGCTGCCGTTCTTCCACGCCTTCGGCTTCACGATCACGCTGTGGTTCCCGCTCGTCGTCGGTCAGGGCGCGCTCTTCAGCCCCGACCCGC
Organism: uncultured Planctomycetia bacterium; assembly: GCA_964478085.1. Taxonomy (GTDB): domain Bacteria; phylum Planctomycetota; class UBA8108; order UBA8108; family UBA8108; genus CAYMLL01. The sequence goes on along the minus strand of CAYZGY010000528.1, from coordinate 483 downwards.
GCGACGGCAAAGCGGTCGCCGAACTCGTGCGCGATCGCGGCGGCACGCTTCTCGTCGGACCGCCGACCTTTTTCCAGATGTGGATGCGCCACTGCAAAGAAGAGGACTTCAAGACGCTGCGTTACGCGCTGACGGGTGCCGAGAAGCTCAAGCCCGCGCTCGCACGCTCCTTCCGCGAGAAGTACGGCATGCCGCTCCTCGAAGGCTACGGCGCGACGGAAGTCGCCCCGGTCGTCTCGATCAACACCTTCGACGTGCGCGAAGGCGACGAGGTCGAGATCGGCCACAAGGAAGGCTCGCTCGGTCACCCGCTTCCCGGCGTCGCCGTCAAGGTCATCGACCTCGAGACGGACGAAGAGCTCGACGCGGGCGCCGAGGGCATGCTCTGCGTCAAAGGCCCGAACGTCATGGTCGGCTATCTCGATGATCCCGATCGCACCGCCGATGTCCTTCAGGACGGCTGGTACATCACGGGAGACGTCG
>CAYZGY010000527.1:0-6024 GCA_964478085.1 uncultured Planctomycetia bacterium | reverse complement strand
GTGATGATCGAGTCGATCGTCGAGCGGCTCGCCGAAGTCACGAAACACGCCGGAGACACGCGAGTTTTCGAGCTCGAGATCGCGGATGCGGAGCGTCTCTCCACAATCCTCTCGACGACCCTCGTCAAACGAGTCGGTCGTGTCGTCTCCCCTCGCGTCAACGTCGCAGCGGACAAGCGATCGAACACCCTCATCGTCTCGGGCGACGCGAAGGACCTGCAATCGGCGGAGCAGATCGTTCAGCAGCTCGATACTCCAAGGACGACCGACGCACGACTTCTACGCACGTTCACCCTGCCGCCCCTGATGGCGCCCGACGCGAACAACGTCGCGCTGAACGTCATGAAGGTTTACGAAGAGCAGCTCCGCGGCATCGAGAACGGTGGGAAACCCGACGCGCTCGTCCTCGGGGATTCGGTATCGGCTCGGCTCATCGTGACCGCGAGCGAGGCCCACATGCCGGTCCTCGAGAGCGTGGTGCTCAAGATCACGGGCGCCGAAGCAGCCGCCGGACGCCAGATGCGAGTCCTGACACTCAAGACCTCTTCGGCGAACGCGGTTGCCGAGTTCATTCGGCAGGTCCACTTCCGTGAAGTCGCCTCGCAAAGACCTGAAGAGCGCATCGTCGTAACGCCGTCCAGCGACGACCGCACGCTCATCCTCGACGCACCGGACGCCTCGTTCTCACGCCTCGAAAAGCTGGTCGCCGATCTCGAGGGTCGCGATCGTCCCGCCGCACTCGAGATTCGCGCCTACGAGATTCAAGGAGACACGAGTCGCCTCGCGGAGACCTTGACGAAGGTCTTCAGCGCCAGGCATCAGGGGGACCGCCGAAAGCTCAAACCTCGATTCGAGGCGAACCGGGACACCGGACACGTGATCGTCGCCGCGGAGACGGAGGACCTCGCGGAGATCCAGAAGATGATCGAAGAGCTTCAATCGTCTGCTCGCTTCACCGAGCAAACGAAGACCTTCCTCATCGCCAATGGCGAGGTCGACCAAGTCTCACAAGTGCTTCGCGACATGCTCGGCCTTCAGTTCAAGGACGGGCTTCACACGAACGGATCGACGCGGGTTTCGACCGCTCATGCGTTAGGAGCCATTCTGATCCGCGGCCCGCCCGATCAGATCAAGCTCGCCGAGACTCTCGTCGAGAGTCTCGAGAAGCTCGAAGGAAAAGAGCCGCACGTCGTGCGCACGGTCAAGCTTCAGAAAGCCGACGCGTCGACTCTCGCGCGCTCACTCGTCGACAACCTGCGGGGCAATCAGCATCGCGACCACTTCCAACCCGACGTGGTCATCACCGCCGAGCCGAACTCCAACAGCCTGATACTGAAAGGGGCGGCCCAACGAGTCGAGGAGGTCCTCAAGCTCATCAACGACCTCGACCAGGATTCTCGCGGGACCGGCATCGAGCTGCGAATCTTCAAGCTTCAGCACGGTCGCGCTCGAGAGGTCTCGACGCTGATGCGCGAGCTGCTCGAACGCCTCATTCGAGACCAGCAGCAGCGCAATCCTGGTCAACGCGCGCCTCCGCTGACCATCACGGCACACCACCGCACCAACAGCCTTCTCGTCTCGACAACCGAGGCGTACTACTCCCTCATCGAAAAACTCCTCGCCGACTTCGACGCGGCGCCGAAGCCTCCCGACCGACACTGGGAGTTCTTCCCCCTTCGCAACAAGAACGCGCACAACCTCGCTGCGCAGCTTCGCTCGCTGTACCACCATCGAGCGTGGCAAGATCAACCGGTCATCGATACGGACGACTACACGAACGCGATTTCGGTCGTGGCGCGTCGGGAAGATCTCGAGCACCTACGCAACAAGATCCGCGAGCTCGACGCCAGCCCCGAAAAGAAAGAGCTCCACGTACGAGTCGTCCCCCTCGCGACGATTCCCGCCGAGCAGATGGCTCTGCTCGTTCAGAACATTTACACGCAGGTGGCCAACGCCGAAGTCGAGGTGACGACGCGCTTGCCGAAGCGCGAGCAACGCTACCTCCGGCGCCCTCGGCGGCGACCTCCGCCCGCTGGGGGCAAGAAGACCGGCGCCTTCGGCGTCGAGATCCTCCGGATGCGGTCAAGAAGACGGACTCGAGCGATGACGAGGAGGAGGCCGAAGAGAGCGCTCCCAGCACACAGCCCTCGATTCTACCCGGCGGCTTGAGGCGTCTCCCCGGTGGCGGCTATCAGATCATCCCGGGAACAACGCAGGGAGATGCAGGAACTGGCGGAACGACCGAGACTCCCTCCGGTGCGCCCCCCGGCTTTCTCGTCGCGCTTCCTCAGGACGCCGCCCAAGACTCGGGAGACTCCGGAACTGACGAAAACGCCAACGAGTCACCCGAGCCGGCCGATCCGCCGCCCGCCGTCGAGGGTCAAACCGCGGACGACGAACTCATCATCATCGCCGTCGACAAATCCTCGAACACGCTACTGATCTCGGGGTCGCGAGAGGAGATCGACCAGATCGAAGACCTGATCTGGGAGCTCAGCCAAACGCTCGTCGCGGGAGACGCCGAGTTTCGCGCATTCGCGGTCAAGCACGCCGACCCCGTCGCGGTCGCCAAGCTGCTCGACGATCTCTTCAATACGAAGACACCGACCGGAACGACTACGGCAGGCGCGACCATCCTCCCGCCGCCGAACATCTCGGCGGTTGCCGACTCCCGCTCACGCACGGTCATCGTAAGGGCCAAGCCGGCGGACTTCGTGCTGATAGAGCCGATGATCCAGCAGCTCGACGCGGCCGAGGCGGACCATAAGGTTCGCTTTCGCCGCTATCGCATCGAGAACGCGGATCCTTCGTCCGCGTTCCCCCTGCTCCAGGCTCTCATCGCCGATTTTCAAAGAACTCGACCGGGTGACGTGATCAGCGTGCACCTCGATCCTCGCACGCGCAGTCTGATCATCGGCGCACGCATCGCGCTGTTCGAGGAGATCGAGCAGATCATCGCCGAGGTTGACGGTCCCTCTGATTTCATCGACGGAAACGTCCTGATCGTCCCGCTCCGGAAGGCTAACGCCGCCCAGCTCGCCACGGTCCTCCAAGCGATGGTCTCACCGACCTCGGCCGGCAACGCCACTCCCGAGGCTCTCGCTCTCCAGCGCCAAGTTCGGCGCCTGCGACTGCGTGACGCGAACGGTCAGCTCGTCTTTCTCGACCTGACGAAGCCGATCAAGATCATGGCCGACACAACGGGAGCGTCGGGTGGAAGCAATCGCTTGATCGTCACCTCCACGCCGGAGAATCTCCTGGCCCTCAGCGCGATCGTACGTCGCATGGACACCGTCCCGGTAGTTCCTGGCGTGACGGTCAAGCTCGTTCAGCTGGAGCACACCGACGCGGCGTTGGTCTCGACGATTCTCGGAGACATCTTTGCAAAGGGCCGCCTCCTGAGCGTTGGTCCGGGCGCACCTGGGGAACCCGAGACCGAGTCCGGCAAGGCTCTCGTGCAGCCGATCAATCTCTCCGCCGATCTGCGTACGAACACAATCGTTCTCAGCGGACAGGAGGCGACGGTCGCTCTTGCGTTGGGACTCATCGAGGATCTCGACCGAGAACACAGCGCAGGAGATACCGAGGTACGTCTCTTCCGTCTCGAGCATGCCTCCGCGACGCAGATTCTCCCGGCGCTGCAGGCTGTCTTCACCGAGGGGAGCCTCTCGGTCCCCGGGGCTTCGGGGCTGTCCGCGCAGGTCTCACGTCTTCGCGTCGCTCGCGACGACGGAGCTCCGCGCACGAACACCCGGGCACGACCACGTGCGGCCCTGACACTGCAGGCGGACACGACGACCAATACGGTCATCGTCGCCACGAGAGTCGACACGCTGCCGCTCATCGCGGACGTGATCCGATCGCTGGACATTCCGGCGGCCGGAAGTCTCGGATCCGTGCGGTTCTATCCGCTCGAGCATGCAGACGCGGCGACGGTCCAATCTCAGATCTCACAGCTCTACGTCGGAGCCGGAACGGCAAGAGTCCGCGCGGAGGATCGCGCCATCATCAATACGGATGCGCGCACGAACGCGCTCATCGTCGCAGGTAACGACAAGGCCTACGCGTTCGTCGAGTCGCTGATCTTCCAGCTCGATCGACCTGCCGAGTCCGGTGTCGCGACCAACATCTTCACGCTTCAGCACAATGACGCGGGGGTCGTGCGCCCCGCCCTCGAGCAATTCTTCGCATCGCGTCAGGCTCGCCTTTCCCCTGGCGCGACCACGGGATTCGAGCGTGTCGATATCACCGTCGACGTGCTGACGAACAGCCTTCTCGTTTCCTGCAGTGTCAAGAACGCGGACGTGATCAAGTCCCTCCTCGAGAAACTCGACGTCCCCTCGCGCGGAGATGGGCTTCAGCTCCGTGTTTTCGCGCTCCAGCACGCGGACGCGCAGCGCGCGGCGGTCATGGTCCGATCGCTCATCGCACAGGGGATTTACCGTCCAGGTGCTCTGACCGCCGTTTCACGCGCGCCGCGCGAAGGTCTCGCCATCACCGTCGACTCTCGTACGAACTCTCTCGTCGTCTCCGCGAGCCCCGAGAATCTCTCGGTGCTCGATCAGCTGATCCGCAGCATCGACGGAGAGGGATTCAACGCGCTCGCGGGGGTGCGCGTCTATCAGCTCGAGCACGCGTTGGCTTCTCGACTCGCACCGGTTCTCCAATCGTTCTTCGACGATCGACGTGACGGAGAGGCCCTCATCGGCGATCCGGAACGCCTCGTCCCCGTCAGCGTCACACCGGACTCGCGCACCAATACTCTGCTCGTCGCTGGAAGCCGGGAGAGCTTCGCGATCGTCGACCGCATGATCACGACGCTCGACTCTGCCCGCGACCGTACTCGTGACTTCGTTCGTATCTTCCCACTCCAGAACGCTACCGCCTCGAAGCTCGAGACGACACTCACCGAGCTCTTCCTCAATCGTCCGTCCCTGGCAAGCGAGCCCGAGCCCCAGCCGATTACGACGGTCGCCGACCGCTGGACGAATTCTCTTCTCGTCGCGGCCACCCTCGAGGACCTCGAGATGGTCGCCTCGCTGGTCACGCAACTCGACGGAGAGGAGAACGCTCGCTCCGTCATTCGAGTGATTCCGCTTGCCCGTGCGAGCGCCGAATCGGTCGCAGTCTCGATCGACGCGATGTACAGTGCCGAGGATCCGACCGCCGAATCCGGTGTCGGCGTCACGGCCGACTCTCGAGTGAATGCCCTCATTGTCTCCGCAGGAGACTCGGACTTCGCGAGGATCCAAAAGCTCGCTCAGGAACTCGACACGGGCGTTGTTGCGCGCGTCAGCGAGATTCGTGTCATTCCGCTCGCCCACGCCGACGCCACCGAACTCGCCGCTACGCTGACGAACGCGCTCAACACACGGCCCGCTTCCCTGACGAACGAGAGCCCCGAACTTCAACGTCGCCTGCAGTTCGTCACGAGATCGGAAGACGGCGAGGAGCTCGTGACATCCGCTCTCCAAGAGGGTGTCCTGATCACTCCCGACACACGTACGAACTCTCTCGTCGTGTCGGCTCCGATCGAGAACATTCCCCTCCTCGAGCAGATCGTTCACAATCTCGACGAGAGCTCTCCTCAACTCGCGAAGATTCGCGTCTTCACGCTCACGAACGCGGATGCACGCCAGATGTCGGAGCTGCTACGTCAACTCTTCAGAGTCCAGACCACATCCGCCGCCGGGGATGATGGATCGGGGGGCGATCGATCGATTCGCTACGAGCTCGACGATCGGCCCCGGCCGGCCACTTCGAGCGGCGAGACGAGTGACGAGCCGTCCTCAGCGGTCGCCGCGGCAGCTCCCGATGACTCCGAGGTCACGGACTCCTCCGTAGCGACCGTCGGCACGGCCGATCGCGCGACTCTCTCGATCACCGTCGACTCGCGCACGAACAGCATTCTGGTCGGTGGCACGGAGCACTACGTCACGCTCGCCGAGGAGATCATCGAGGAGCTCGATTCGAGCCCCGCGCGCGAGCAGAAGACCGAGGTCTACCGACTCAAGAACGCGCAAG
>CAYZGY010000526.1:3327-6035 GCA_964478085.1 uncultured Planctomycetia bacterium | reverse complement strand
CCGGCGGCGAGCTTTCGATGGAGGCGCTCCTCGACGAGCTCGGTCGTCGCGAGATCTCGCAGCTGCTCGTCGAGGGCGGCGGCGAACTCGTCGGCAGCTTCGTGGATGCGCGGGCGCTTCAGGAGGTCATCGCCTTCGTCGGGCCGAAAATCCTCGGGGGGCGCGACGGCGCCGTGCCGGTCGGGGGGAGCGGTTTCGAGAAGCTCTCGGACGCGATCAACCTCCAGCGCGTCGAAGAGCACCGCATCGGCAACGACCTGATCATCCGCGGTTTCGTCACGCAGAAGGGCGGGTAATCCCGTGCCGGGCCTCGGGCGTTTGACCGGCGTTCGCCGTTGATGGTACGCTTTTGCGGACGGGGCGTGCCTCGCTTCCGTCCTTTCCGTCATCGCGCGGATCGCTCTTCGGATCAACAACTTCGTGGATTGGTGGTGTGCGACGCGCTCGAAGGTCGAGTGGCGATCGCTTTCTTCTCGCGTCTCGAGCTCGGACGACGGCGGCGTGTATCAGCGGCTCGTCATGACTGGAGGAGGGAACGTGGGGCGTGGATCGGCCGTGGCCATCCTCGTCGCGTTTCTGCTGTCTGTTTGCGGCTGTCGCGGCAACCCCGAGTTCCGGCGCGGTCTGGAGCTCGAAGAGTCCGGGGATCTGCGGGGGGCGTACCTCGAGTTCTTCAAGGCGCTCGAGCTATCACCGTCCGACGGCCATCGCGAAGCCCTCGGTCGCGTCGGCGAGGCGATCGCGCTCGGAAGACTGCGTGAGGGATTCGATCTCGAACGTGCGAACGATCTTCGCGGTGCGCTCGAGAGGTTCGCTCTCGCGCTCGAGTACGCGCCGAGATTCGCCGCTGTTCGCGCAGCTTACCGCCGGGTGCAGGAGGAGCTCACGAGCTGGGAGCGTGCCAAGACTCGCTCCTTCGACGCCGAAATTGCCTCGACGAGCCCGCCGAAGGACGAGGAGGAGGCCTGGTCGCGTGCGCTCGCACGCATCGAGCTCGCGTCCCACGCCGCGTGTCCGAGTGACGAGCGTGCCGAGCATCTGACCGCTTCGGTCGTGCCGCTCGAGGCGTGGGCGAACAAGCTCGAGCGTCGCACGTTCGACGCGCGACTCGGTATCGACGAGGCGCCCGTGCGAGTGCTCCTCGGCGGCTGGCAACGATTCGACGCGCGGCTCCTCGATTGGATCGAGTGGGAAGATGAGACCGTCGTCTTCGGTCGCTCGGATGCGGCCGGTGTGCCGACAAAGCGCATCGAAGCGACGTTGTGGATGTCGGACGACTCTTGGGGTCCACACCTCGAAGCCTCCGAGTTGCGCGAGCGGCTCGAGGCGCTGCGCCGCCGTGCGGTTCGCGCGAGCGAGTTCGCTTCGGTCGTGCTCGAAGCCATCGCGATCTACCGTGAAGGACAGCGCCAAGAGCGAAGCGGAGACCTCGTCGGGGCCTACGGCGCGTTTCGGCGTGTCGTCGAACCGGCCCCCGGGGGCGGCGAAGCGCGGCTCGCGGCGGGGCGCGGGGGCGGGTCGGGGGGGCGGCCACCCCACCCGCCTTCGCAGGCCGCGATGGCGAGAGGGGAGTGGTCCGACGCGATTCGACGTCTCGACGAGCTCGAGCGCATCGCGGGCGAGTATCGCGACTCGGCCGAGCGTATCGCGTTTTGCCGCGAAGAGCTCGCTCGCGAGAACCGGCGCGCGGGTGCGGACTTCGCCGCTCGAGAGCTCCCCGGGAATGCGCTGCTTCGCTACCTCGAAGCGGCTCGGGCCGCTCCGCAGGATACCGAAGTCGGTCGCGAGATCGAACGTCTCGAGCGTGCGCTCGATCATCGCGTGCGCCCGCGCCTGACGATCGAGTTCGCGGCCAACGACGACGAAGAGGCGCTCTTGCGGCGCTGGCTGTGGAAGGTCGGCGAGGACGCGATCGCGAGCGTCGAGGCGCAGATCGCCGGGAGCTTCTTTCGACGGCGTGGACTCACTCCGGGCGATTCGGCCGTGCGGGTCGTCGTCGAGGATCTCGACTTCGCGTTCTTCGAGCGAACAGCGACCCGCTCGATGGAGCGCAGCCGCTTTCTGCGTTCCTTCCGCGTCGTGCGCGACCCGCGCGCGGCAGAGGCTCGCCAGGAGGTCGCTCGAAGAGAGGTCGAGCTCGAAGCAGCGAAACGCGCGCTCGAGGCGGCTCCCGGGTATCGCCGATCGATGCTGCGAGACGTCGTCGAGCTCGCGCGCGGGCGTCTCGAGAGCGCTCGTCGCGCGAGCGAGGTCTACGATCGAGAGACGCCCGTCGTTCGTTGGGAGGAGCGTTCGTACCCGGTCAAGAACGTCGCCGTCGTCGCCGAGCTTGCGGCACGGTTCCGCATCGACCGATTCGCCGTCGAGCGCAAGTGGGTGAACGCGCGTTGGGAAAAAACGGACCGGGTGGTCGACGACGACGACGCGGACCTCGCCGCGAACAAGACGGCGAGGGGGCGTGGAGCGCTCTTCGATCCGCTCGAGATGCCGCCGCGGGAGGAGATCGTCGAGAAGCTCGCCGCCGATCTCGGCCGACGACTCCGCCGCGAGGTCGAGGCCGTCTCCGCCGAGCAGCGAGTTCGCTACTATCACCTCGCGATCGAGCGCCTCGGGGCGGGGGCGCGCCCCGGCCCCCGCGGACACCCCCGCCCCCACCACCCCCCCCCCCCGGGGGGTGGCGGGGGGGCGGGGGGGGGGGGGGGGGGGGG
>CAYZGY010000526.1:2053-3317 GCA_964478085.1 uncultured Planctomycetia bacterium | reverse complement strand
GCGCTCGAGCTCGCGGGCGAAACCCTCGTCCCCTCCCTCCCCGCCGGCCGGGGCGAGGAGCCGACGCTCCAGTCGAAGGACGCCCTGCGCCGGCTCGAGCTTCTGACGCGCAGCGATACGGTTCGCGCTTGGGCCAGGGCTCGCTAAAGGGGGGCCGGGCTGTTGAGGGTTCCGATCGGCTCGGCATTTAGCTCATTTTTTCCGCGAATCCGGTCCCTGCGGCTCATCTCTCGCCGGAACAGAAGCCCTATGAGGGCCTCCCGGATCTCATCTATCTGCTTGATTCACAACTGCTTGCGTGTCCTTCAGGGCGCGCGGAGAAGGCCATGATCAAGGTCGAAAACATCATCAAACGCTACGGCGCGACCGTCGCCGTGAACCGCGTGAGCTTCGAGGTGGGCGAGGGAGAGATCCTCGGCTTTCTCGGGCCGAACGGCGCGGGCAAGTCGACGACGCTCAAGATCGTCACGTCGTACATCGTCGCCGACTCGGGTTCGGTAAGCATCGGCGGCCACGACCCCCTCAGCGAGCCGCAGGCCGTTCGGGAACTCGTCGGCTACCTGCCCGAATCGACCCCTCTCTACACCGACATGCAGGTCGGCGAATACCTGAAGTTCGTCGCACGCGTACGCGGGATGTCGGCTGCCCAGACGCGGGAGGCGATCGAGCGCGTTCTCGACCTCGTCGGCATTCGACGCATGTACAAAAAGGCGATCGGGCACCTCTCGAAGGGCTTCCGTCAGCGCGTCGGCATCGCCCAGGCGCTGATTCACGACCCGCCGATCCTGATCATGGACGAGCCGACGAGCGGTCTCGACCCGCACCAGATCATCGAGATTCGCGAGATGATCCGGCGCCTCGGCGAGACGAAGCTCGTCGTTCTCTCGAGTCACATCCTGCAGGAGATCTCGGCGATCGGGACGCGAATCCTGATCATCAAGGACGGCCAGATCGTCGCGGACGACCGTCCCGAGAACATGCGTCGCGCGATCGAGGGCAAGACCTCGATCACGACCGCGATCCAAGGTCCGGGCGACGCCGTTCTCGGCGAGATCCGCGGGCTCCCGGGCGTCGAGAAGGCCGACACGGGCGAGCGACCGGGCGAGTACCGCGTCATCGGAAGCCCGGACGCCGATCTCGGCGCGCAGATCTTCCGCCTCGCGGTCGACAAGGGCTGGACCGTCTCGACGATCGCGCCTGAGCAGCACAGCCTCGAGGACGTCTACCTCTCGCTGACTGCTGGACCTGGTCAGGCAGCCGGTTC
>CAYZGY010000526.1:0-2043 GCA_964478085.1 uncultured Planctomycetia bacterium | reverse complement strand
AGCAGCGGCGAGCTGAGGAAGGAACACGCCATGAAAAATCTGCTCAACGTCTACCGACGCGAGATGGCGGCGTACTTCAACTCGCCGATCGCGTACATCTTCGTGATTCTGTTCCTGCTCTTCGCCTCGATCAACTTCTTCAACATGCAGGGCTTCTTCTCGCAGCAGGCGCCGAACGTGCGCGGGTACTTCGCGCTCTTCCCGATGCTCATCGCGGTCTTCAGCGCACCGATCTCGATGCGTCTCTGGGCCGAGGAGAAGCGAACCGGGACGATCGAGCTCCTGATGACCTGGCCCGTGCGAGCTTGGGAGCTCGTGGTCGCGAAGTACCTCTCGGGCCTGACGATTTGGACGATCACGCTCGTCCTCGCCATGATCGTGCCGATCACCGTCTCGACCGTGACCGACGTCGACTGGGGCGTGATGTTCAGCTCGTTCCTCGGCTCGGTCCTCGTCGCGAGCGTCTACATGGCGCTCGGCGCGTGGATCTCGACGTTTACGCGCAACCAGGTCGTCGCGCTGCTCCTCTCCGCGGTGATCTCGGCGCTGCTCTGCTACGTCGGCTACCCCGGGTTCGTCAAGGGCTTCAACGACACGATCGGCATGGGCTTCGGCAACTTCGTCGGTTGGTTCTCGACGCAGCACCACTTCCAGGAGTTCGCCAAGGGCCTCATCCATCCCGTCGGAGTCATCTACGGCATCGGCATGACGCAAGTTCTAAGAAGGGAAATCCAGCCATGGCGGACAGCAGAAAACACCGAAACAAGTTCTACCTGACGAGTGGTGTGCTCATCACTCTCCTCATCGTCGCGCTCTGTCTTCTCAACGTCACGTCGGACACGACGAGCCGTTTCAAGATCGACCTGACGCGCGACAAGATCTACTCGATCTCCGGCGCTACCGAGAAGATTCTCGAGGGCGTCCAAGAGAAGGTCGAGATCACGTACTATTGCAGTGAAGAGCTCCCGAGCTTCCTCTCGAACATCGTTCGCGACACGCGCGACGTGTTCGAGGAGTTCCGTCGCGTCTCGGGCGGCAAGTTCCGTTACGAGATCGTGAATCCCGAGGACCTGATCAACGAGTACGCCGATGAGAAGGCGGAGAAGTACATGGTCCTCTACGACAAGCTCCAGGAGGAGGGCCTCTCCGAGGAGACGAAGGACGAGCTGACCAAGAAGATCGACAAGCTCGAGCCGAAGCTCGACGATCGTTGGGCCTTCTTCATGGGCAGGACCCAGAAGCCCGAGGAGCGACGCGCCGATCGGAAGAAGCGCGCGGACGCCAAGGCGAAGAAGACGAAGAAGGACGGTCGGAGCTTCTATCGAGAGATCGTCGTCGAGGAGTTCACCGAGGAGCGTGAGCGTCAGCTTCAGACCGAGGGCATCCAGAGTGTCCTCGTTCCCGAGCGCAGCGCGAACAGCGTCAAGAACCTCCAGATCTACACCGCGATCAAGATCTCGTACCTCGACAAGCAGCCCGAGGTCATCTCTCTTCACACGTCGCTCGAGTCGCTCGAGTACGAGCTCGCGTACCGCATCCTCAAGGTGACGACGGACGAGAAGAAGGTCATCGCGTTTTTCGACGCGCGTAAGCCCGAGGCGCCTCCTCCGACGCCGGGACAGCCGCCGCAGCCTCCCCCGGGCGACTACCAGCAGATCATCGCGTACATGCGCGACATCGCCGAGATTCGAGAGATCAAGCTCGAGGATGGCGACGCGATCGACGACCTCGTCGAGCGCGTCGCGCGCGACCGCGAGCGTGCACGCAAGGAGAAGGCCGGCGAGAAGATCGACTACAGCAATCCCGATAAGATCGACGTCGAGGAGGAGCAGTACGGAGAGTTCGTCACTGCGCTCGTCGTCGCGCAACCGCACGACCTCGAAGATCGGCAGGTCTACGAGATCAACCGTGCCGTCTCGCTCGGTATTCCGACGATCTTCCTCGTCTCGCCGTACACGACCGACACATCGGTCCCTGGAATCCAGGCGGGCTATCCGATCACGCTCCTCAAGAGCGGACTCGACGAGATGTTTCGCTCGTGGG
>CAYZGY010000525.1:0-6055 GCA_964478085.1 uncultured Planctomycetia bacterium | reverse complement strand
CAGGACCAAGAGACCGACCACGGCGACGCGGCGGATGCCGCTACGGTTCTGCCCACTGCGAAAAGCGGTGACTACGGAGCTTCGAGCTCGATCACGACCTCGGTCGACTGCCCCTTCTTGATCGTGAATTTCTTCTTCACGTGCTTCTTGAGCAGGTAGGGCGCCAGAGTCTCATGACGAACCTCGAACTGGTACGATCCGGGCGGGATGTTCATGATCTTGAACGTGCCGTCGTCCGACGAGACGTCGAAGAACTCGTGAGGCAGCACGTGAATGCGGGATTGCATCCAGGTGTGGAACGAGCAAGTGACGATCGCGATGCCGGGCTTCTTCGCTCGCGTCGACTCGTACGGCTTCGTCTTGGACACGGCCGAGTTGAAGCTGAGGGCGAGGACGGCCTGCGCGTTGTGCATGACCGTGTCCGAAGAAGTGACCTTGACCGTCGAGCCGACCGACATCGCGCCGATGTGCGGGACGAACACGCAGCCGTCGTTGTCGAGGACGTACTGCTTCGGCTTCGGCTTCTTGCGGAACTTCTTCTTCTCCGAGAGGGTGACGACCACGTCACGGATACCCTTCTTCGGGCCGAGGACGAGGCGCTCGTCGCGGAAATTCCCGGCGCTCGTGCAGAACTTCGCGTCCTTGTTGTTGGAGGGGATGCTCGGCGTAGGAGCCGGAAGCTTCGGCGCGGCACCCTTGAGGACGACGCGACCGACGAGGTGACCCATCTTCGGGTCGGCCTTCGGGTAGACCTTGGCCTTCTTCGCGGGAGCCTTCTTTTTCGTGGCTTCCGCCTTCTTGTCTTCGGGCGCCGCAGCGGCGGCCGTCAAAGCCGTCTTGGCGACAGGAGGCTTGCCGTGAAGACAACACGGCGCGTCACACTGCGGGCCCTTCGCGTTCTTCGCCTTCGGATCGAGAACGATCTTCTTGGCGGGCGCGGACTTCGTGGGCGTGGCTCTTGTAGGAACCGCCTTGATCAGGGACTTTTCAGCCTCCTGAGTCGGCACGTTCTTCGAGACGAGCGTGTCGTTCTCGGAGGGGGACGAATCGGCCTTGCGACCGTTGATCACAGCGCCCACGACGACGGCGCCGAGGATCGACGAGACAAGAGCGTTTCGAACCAACGTTCGACTCCTTTTACTTGCGGTGATGCGCGCGGATGGACTTTCCGCGTGACGGATTTCCCAGACGATGTTTTCGGAAGTTCAGCGGATTCGAGACGAGCTCGAAGCCCGCTTCTATCTATCGGACCGGCTTCCGCAAAACGGGAGATCCTACACGGCCCATCGCGTGCGATCGGCCTATTTTTCTCCGTTTTTGCGCCACCAGTCGTCCCACGCGCGCACGTCTGCGCCGAAGTTCTGACCGGTGATTTTGTGAAGTGCCCGGAGGCGAGCGACGAGCTCGACGCGGCGCACTTTGACGTCGAGGGCGACGCCCTCGAGGTTCGTTTGGACGACGGGATCGGCGACCTCGATGATCGAGAATCCCGTGCCGCCCGAGACGAGCTCGTAGTCCGCAATGTACGACCGTTGCGTACTTTGCATGATGTAAGCGCGTCCGAATCCCGCCCAGGTCTTGCGCATCGTCGCGATGAGCTCGGGCACAGCGGCCCGGTTCGGGAAGTGCGAAATCGCGTTCGCTGCACGCGTGCGCACGTTCGGGTTCTGGTGGGAGAGGCCAGCCGTGAGAAGTTTCGCGGTCTCGGCCTCCTTGTCGTGCTTCTTGAGCGAGGCGAGCGCGGTGTCGCGAACGCCGCGGTAGCCGTCGATCACGGCTGCACGAACCAGCTCTTGGCGCGCTCGCGTGACCTTGTGATCTCCGAGCTCCCGGGCGGCGACGCGGCGTGCGTGTGTCAGGTGGCTCTTGCGAAGCGCCTCGCCGAAGACGCCGATCTGGTCCTCGGCGCTCATCGAGCGGACCCGGGCGCGGGCGCGCAGGCCGCGGTCGACTTGCGAGAGGCGCGTCTTCGAGGTGATCTTCTTGCGTTCGGCGATCTTCTTGCGTTCGGCGATCTTCTTGCGTTCGGCGATCTTCTTCTTCTCGACGGCTCGCACGACTTTCGAGGTCGGGACAGCTTGCGGGCGCTTCTTGCCGACGGGGCGTAGCTTCAGCTCGCGTCCCCCCTGCTTCGCATCTTCGCTGTCTTTCTTCGCAGCCTCCTCCGACGCGCGTCGCACAGCTTCTTTCGCGTCCTCCGTCTCGGCCGTGACGCGCGCTTTGTCCTTCTTGAGCGCCTCTTCGGCGTGCCGCCGGAGCGCTTCGATCTCCGCAGCGGTGAAGTAGGACAGGGGGGCGATCTTCTCGCCGCGAGCCCAGTGCTCGACGTCTTCCATGCGTCGACTCTTCGTCAGACGCATCTCGCGCTCGAGCGTGGCGATCTTGTATTTCAGCGACACCTTCTTGCCGCGGAACTCGACCTTCTCGTTCTTCGGGCTCTTCTCGAGGTGGAAGAAGTCGGCCTTCGGGATGAAGATCTGGCGGCCGTCCTCGAGCGTGAAGCGGTAGCCGTCCTTCTGACGCTCGAGATTCAGTCCACGCAGGACGTCGCCGTCGCGAAGCGTCACCCAATCGGCACGGGCGGACGTCGCGACGAGTGTCACGGTGAGGGCGGCGGTCAGAATCGCGGTTTTTTGGAACGGATTACGGAGCATGAGGGAACCTCGATCGGTGGCGGGGCTCTCAGGCGTTCCAGGGTTCTCTCTTCGGGAAATTCAGCCTCTTACCGTACCCGCGAAGGGTTCCCAAGGGCAGCTTTTTTCAGCGCTTAGGACTTCGCGATGGGCGGAAAAAGGCCCCTCTCGAGAGATCTGACGCGACGCTCCGGCCGGCTCTTCAGCGAATTCGGCTCGTTTTTTGCCGATTCGGCGGTGATCGAGGCGGATTCGCGAGGTTTCTCGCGGATCCGCTCAACCCTGAATATCGAGAACGGCGAGGAAAGCCTTGGTGAACGGGGCCATGTCCGGCCAGCCGCGCGAGGTCACGAGATTCTCGTGCACGACCACCTCTTCGTCGTTGTAGAGGCCTCCCGCCATCTCGACGTCGGGCTGGATGCCGACGTAGCTCGTGCACTCGACGTCCTCGATGCTGCCCGCCGTGTAGAGGAGCATGACGCCGTGGCACATCGCCCCGATCGGCTTGTCCTTCATCAGGAAGTAGCGGATGATGTGGAGGAGCTCGTTGTCGTTGCGGATCTCCTCGGGGGCGCGACCACCGGGGAGGAGGAGCCCGTCGAACTCGGCCGGGTCGGCGTCTGCGAAGGAGGTGTCGGCCGTGCAGCGGTAGCCGAGCTTCTCGGTGTAGCCATCGTACTGGGGCTCGAAGTCGTGAACGACGAGCTGGAGCACCTTCTCCTTGGGCGCGGCGATCATGGGCTCCATCCCCGCCTCTTTCAATCGGAAGTAGAGATAGTAGACTTCGAGGCTCTCGCCGAAGTCGCCCGTGCAGATCAGGATCTTCTTGCTCATGGCGCGGCCGCTTTCGCTCTGTCGTTCGCTGGGAGTGGAGGGGGTGTCCGGCGCCGCGGGTTCGTCGGGCGCCTTCCCCATAATGCCAAGTTCTCTCGTGATGCCAAGGGTCGACCTCCTTGTCCGATGATCCGAAAACGCGCCCCGCGCCGCTCCCGGCGTCTCTTCCGCTGGCTTTCGCGGACTACTCCACGAGAGAATTCCTCGGCGTTTGGTACCCGACCTGGCCGCGACGGACGTTCGACGAGCTCTTCGCGAACGGCCGCGTACGCAGCGGGGGGCGTCCGGTCGGCGCCGATCGGAAGATCGGAGAGCTCGAGGATCTCTGCGTGACGGGAGATCTATCGGACCTTACCGAGATCCATCATCGGGAAGCCTCGGAGGAAGCAGAGATTCCCGTTCTCTTCGAGGACGAGCGCGTCGTCGTCCTCGCGAAGCCGGCGGGAATCTCGGTCGTCCCCGACCGAACGCGCGCCTCGCGGGGCGGCACGTGCGCCGACGGAGGGAGCTGTCTAGGCTTCCTCCTGCGTCGAGAGCTCGCGCAACGAGCCAGGAAGCCTGTGGACGAGTACGTCCGTCTGCGCGTCGTCCACCGCATCGACCGAATGACCTCGGGTGTCGTGATGTTCGCCAAGACGCCCGGCGCCGAGCGCGAGCTCGCGAGCTACTTCGAGAGTCGTCGCGTCGAGAAAGAGTACCGCGCGCTCCTCGTCGGCGAGGTTTTGCCGGCCCGCGTCCAGGTCGACGCGCCAGTCGCGTCGGGTCGCAAGGGGCGGATGAAGATCGATCCGCAGGCGAAGGACGCGAAACCCGCCGACACCGATTTCGACGTCCTCGAGCGCCTCGGCGACTTCACCTTCGTCGCGGCGAGGCCCCGCACGGGACGTACGCATCAAATCCGCGTGCACGCTCTCGCGTTCGGGCATCCTCTCGCTGTCGATCCTCTGTATCGAGTCGGCGAACACGCCGCTGCGCCGTCACCGCCGGGGATCGATCGCCTGACACTCCACGCGTTTCGTTACCGTCTCCCGAGCGAGTGGACCGGTGTGCGAGAGTTCGGGTGTCCGCTGCCTGACGATTTTCTCGCAACTCTCGACGACCTTCGCGCTCTCTGACTCGACTCACGCCTCTGGTCCGAAAACAAGCTCGGGGGCATACGACGGACGCCAAGCGGCCGTCCTCAACCCGTGTGCCGCGCGGCGGGTCGCCGCGGCACGACAGTCATCTCGGCGCGGGGCGACCATCGAAGAAGGTCATCACCCTCAGCGCCCCGCCGACCCTGAACGACACGAAGCCGAAGAGAGCAGGGCAACTCTCTCCGGCTTCGTCAGTCGAAACAAATTCTGTTCGGAGGTGTCTTACTTTAGACGCTTATCGGATGGCGAAACTCGAGGCTAACCCTTGTTCGCGCGCTCGCGAATCACGAGGCGCAGGAACGTCTGCACGAGCTCCTTGTGTTGGCGTTCCTTCTGCGTCAGCTTGTCCGACTCCGTGTTCGAGAGCGAAGTCAGGTAGTCGTTGACGCGGTTGATCTCGTTTGCGTACGCAGGGTAGAGCTCGTCGATACCGACACCGATGACGGTCTCGAACTCGCCGCAGATGTGCGCGATGAGCGCCTCGAGCTTCTCTTCCTCGCTCTTGCCCGCGAACGTGCGGTCGAGGTCGGCGCGAGTCGAGCGCACCGCGTTGAGGAGGTGAGCCTGGATCTCGTCCTCGTAGGTCTTCGTCGTGTCGGCGAAGCGCTGGTCGAGATCCTTCACGAAGTGCACGCGAGCCTTCGTAAGGAGGGCGAGCGTCGACTTGATCAGGCGCGCGACGAACTCGGGAGCGCCATCGTTGAGGTGAGTCTGGATCGCCTCACGACTCTCGGGGAGATGCTTCTCGACCTCGATGCGGCCGATCTGCGTCAGCGCTTCGGCGTCGATCTCGAAGAAGAGATTCGTGACGCGAGCGAGGCAGAAGATACAGACGACGACCAGGGTGACGCCCGCGAGCAGACTGGTCTTGCGCTTCGACTCGCAACGCTGTGCTTCGGTCGAGCAAGCCTCACGCAGGCTCTGAATGCGCTGCTCGAGAGCGCCGCTTTCGGGTGTTCGGTTCTCGCTCATAGCGCCATGATCTCCTCTTTCAAGAGGTCCAGCCAAAGAGAGAGGAACTTCTTCTGCAGGTCGACGGAGTTCTCGCCGTCCTGAGTCGAAACGTCAAAGGTTAGGAGATTCTTCTCGAAATCCTCGACGTGCGCGCCGAACTTCGCGTCGAACTTGTTCATCGCGTTGGCGAGCGACTTCTGCGTAATCCCGCGGAAGCGCTTCTCGAGGATCTGCGACTTCACGTCCTCCCCGAGGTCCGGGAAGTTCTTCGAGATCGCCTTCTCGACGGCTGCGAGAACCGTCTTCTGGCTGTCCTCGAGTCGGTTGCTGACGCCCGACGTGACGTCTCGACAGAGGAGATCGAGCTCGGCCTCGAAGCGAGCGGCCATCTCGGGGCCGGACTTCTCGATCTGCTTCTTGCCCTCTTCCATGTAGATGGGCAAGACCTCATTGCTGAGCTTCTCGAGCTCTTGGTGCGCCTTCGGTTGAAGCTCGTGG
>CAYZGY010000524.1:0-6063 GCA_964478085.1 uncultured Planctomycetia bacterium | reverse complement strand
GGTGTCACGCTCGTACCCCAAGGGTCCGTAGAGCCTCTCGCGCACGGCGACTCGATCAGCGCCGTCTGTGGCGCGCAAGAACCATACGTTCGGAATGCTGAAGCAGACGACGCCATCGCGATAGGGATAAAGTCCCATCGGAATGTTGAGACCATCGGCGAACGTCGTGATGCGGTCGGCCCGACCGTCGTCGTCGAGGTCCTCGAGCATCTTGATCGTGTCTTTACCCCGGCGGTCCGAGGGTGCGGCGTAGGGATACTCCTCCGCGCTCGTCACCCAGAGTCGCCCCCTCGCGTCGAAGGCGAGATTCATCGGTTTCGCGATATCGGGCTCCGACGCGACGAGATCGACGCGGAACCCTTCCGGCACGACGAAGCTCGACAGCTCGTCCTCGGGGGTCAGAGCCTCGGTCTCTCGCACGTGAGAATGAAAGAGCTCGGTGCCTTGACGATGAACGGGACCACGGCGTTCACGAGGAACAACACGCGCAAACTCCTCCGGTGTGACGCTTCGGCTCCGATTTTCGAGGACGTAGGTTCCCATCTTCGAGCCG
The DNA here is from genome assembly GCA_964478085.1 of uncultured Planctomycetia bacterium. Lineage (GTDB taxonomy): Bacteria > Planctomycetota > UBA8108 > UBA8108 > UBA8108 > CAYMLL01. The sequence goes on along the minus strand of CAYZGY010000524.1, from coordinate 5,510 downwards.
ACGACGACGTCGGGTCGCTCGTCTCCGTTCATGTCCGTGACCGTCACCTGCGTCCCGACGCCCGAGCGCTCGTCGAGCAGCCACGGTACGAAGCGAACGCCGTCCTTCGTGCGTCGTGTTTGGAAGCAGTACGTGACGACGAGCTGCTGAGAGCCCGGATCACCTCCACCGTGGGCCCAAAACCGCTTGCCCGTGACGATGTCCTTCACGCCGTCACCGTCGATGTCGACGACGTCGACGGCGTGCATCTGCGAGACGCGAACGCCGTACTCGTTCGGCTGGCCGTTCGGCTCGAGGATGCGATGCTCGACGAACGAGATCTTCGCACCATCGCGAAGCTGCTCGAACCACGAGAACCCGTAGCCGTGCGCGTTGAGCGTCGTCGCGACGTCGTTGTCTCCGTCGCCGTCGAAGTCGTACGCGAACATCTGGGCTCCGCCCGACTGTGCGAATCGTTGAGCATGAAACTCGAAGAGCTCCCCCTTCGCTCCGGTCTGGCGCCACCAGCCGTTCGTCTCGAGGAGGTCCAGTCGCCCGTCACCGTCGACGTCCCCCACGCCGAGACCGTGCGTGAATCGCCCGTAGCCGCGCTTCGGAGTCACGGGAACGAATCGCCACGGTGCCGTCGGCTTCGTCCAGTCGGGCTCGGCGTAGCCGAAGCGTCCATCGTGGTTGCAGACGAGCTCCGGCCGACCGTCTCCCGTGAGGTCTACCCATGCAGGCGATTCGTTGTCGACTCCCTCGAACGCGACGTGCGATTTCCACGCACCGGACTCGCGGACCTCGCCGCCCGGATTCTCGAACCAACGCGCGAGGCCGCCAGGCATCGGAATCGTCAGGATGTCGACCCGACCGTCGCCGTTCAGGTCCTGGGAAAAGCAAAAGAAGTAATCCGAGTATCCGCGGATCGGATAGCGCCGCGCGGTCGTGAAAGCGAGACGCTCGCGGTACTCGGGCCCGGCGTACCAGTAAGGACCCGAGATCACATCGGCGTGCCCATCGCCGTCGAGATCGGCAGCACACGCGCCTTCGCTGAAGAACTCCTCGCTGAGAACGGCCTTGTCGAACTCGATCACGCGCTCGGCAGAGAGAAAGCGGGGCGAGAGGGCCAACGCGATCAACAGAGTGGCGAATTCGAGTCGCCACGGTCTCGACGAATAGGTCATAGGGATCTCGTGAACTGAAGCGAATCGGCTCGAGCCGTGAACCGGGTATCGCCCGATTGACGATAGAGACAATCGGAGGCCCACGCAACTGACAAGCACAGGCGGATGAGGCGCGAAAAATCGCGTATTCTCGACGGCGACACCACCGATTTCGCGAACAGAGAGAAGAGACAAGAGAGAAGAGACAAGAGAGAAGAGACAAGAGAGAAGAGACAAGAGAGAAGAGAGAACCATGACGACGAATAACCTCCTGCCCGACTCCTGGATCGTCCCCCAGAAATTTCGCGATCGCCTCGGCGCACGTGTCGGCCGCCAGCGACTCATGCAGGCGGACGGGCAGCTTCTCCTCGTACTTCACGCACCTCCTGCAGCGGACGAAAACGAACGTCACGGACGGTTCTTCTGGCGTGACACGAACGGCGATTGGGTATCGAAGGACCTCGGAACGGGAGACGCCGCCCTCAAGAAGCACATCGACGAATACTTCGATCGCGTCGAGGAGATCGCCGAACGCGAGGACGAGGCTCGTGGCGCCGCTGAGTACTTCGAGATCGTTCGCGACATCGCCCCCTTGCTGCACGCCGCGGGAAATCTCCACCGAACTCTGCAGGAGGCTCGCGAGGCGGCTCCCGACGACCGCAACCTCATCGACGGCCGCGACCGCGCCTACCAGCTTCACCGCAACGCCGAGCTACTCTTCAGCCTCGCGAAGGAGGCGCTCGAGTTCGAGGTCGCCCATCAGTCGGAGATTCTCGCGCAGAACAGCTACAAGATGTCCGTCTCGTCCCACCGCCTGAATCTCCTCGCGGCGTTCTTCTTTCCGCTCGCGACCTTGAGCTCGCTCTTCGGGATGGGTTTTCCGACGGGTTACGAGGATTTCCGCCCCCCCCTGCCCTTCCTGGGGATCATCGCGGTCGGGCTCCTCATCGGTGTCGTCCTTCACGGAGTCGTCTCGCGAGGCGGACAGCCGAAAGCTCGACAGAAGCCACCACGCTATTAGCGTAGCCGCAGGTATGCTACATTGCCGCGGAGACCGAGGCGATCCGGCGTGGCGAACGACAAGAAATTCGATGTGATTCCCGACGCGAGCGGCGTCGACGACATGGAGCGCCGACTCCGCTTTCACTACGTCGAGAACGGCTCGCCGGCGACCCTGTCACGCGAGCAGATCGAACACTACAACCGTGAGGGATTCCTCTCGAATCTGCGCGTCTTCGACCAGCAGGGAGCCGGCGAGATCCGTGAGTACTTCGACGCTCTGCTCGAACGTGTCCTGGCGAGCGGCGGTGACGCCTACTCGATCAGCACCGCCCATCTGAGCTACGGTCGAGTCTGGGACCTCCTGACCCATCCGAAGATCGTCACGCTCGTCGCCGACCTCCTCGGCCCGAACGTCGTCGCTTGGGGTTCCCACTTCTTCTGCAAGCTCGCGGGCGATCCCAAGTCGGTCGCATGGCATCAGGACGCGAGCTACTGGCCCCTCTCGGACAGCAAGACGGCAACCGTCTGGCTCGCGATCGACGACGCTGACGTCGAGAACGCCTGCATGCGCTTCCTGCCCGGGTCCCACCGGCACGGACACATCGAATGGCGCGCGAGCGCCCCCGAAGAGCAGAACGTCCTCGACCAGACGATCGAGAATGCCGAGCGATTCGGAGCGCCGTACGAGAACGAGCTCCGTGCCGGCGAGCTCTCGATCCACTCGGACCTGCTCGTCCACGGCTCGAACGCGAACCTCTCGAATCGTCGTCGCTGCGGACTGACGCTTCGGTACTGCTCGGCCGACGTCCGCGCCGGCATGGACTGGAACCGGAAGGGGGTCGTCGTCCGAGGCCGCGATGAGACCGGACACTGGGGGAACCCGGCGCGCCCGGAAAAAGATTAGCAGCCGGTTGAAAAAGTCGATTCGGCGTCCAAGCGGCCGATTCGCTCGAGCCCTTCTTCGCTGAAACTCGCCAATGCCCGGAGGCGCACCTTCGACAGAGGGCAACAAAGCGAGCGGGTGAAGACGCCGCTCATGTGCACAATGATTTCTGAACGCGAGCACTTAGCTCTTCGGCCAGGCCCGATTCGTCGAGTCACATCGCTCCCTCCCTGATCGAGTGCGAGGTCCCGTTCGAAGGTTCCTCGGTACCGTACGGCGCGGCCGAGGCTGCGTCGGCGTTCTACGAGCCGCGCGCACCGATGGACGAAGAGGGCTTTCCGATCTGGCGCACCTTTCGCGATCAGTCACCGGGCGACCCGAATCTCGAGTTTCACTTCGATGTGCTCTTCGCCGGTCAGAACTTCGACAACCGAGTGATCTTCGCGGCGACGTACGTCGAGTTCCATCCAGTGAACGGCCTCGCGGGCTCACTCGACCTCTGCGTCCGAAGCGATGACGCCGGTCGTGGTCTTCCTCGATGGCGAGCTCGTGCACGCAAACGACGTCTGTCGCCCCTCGTTCCCTCCGGGCCAGTGTGTCGACCGAGTGAATGAGGTCGTCGTGCTGTCCCTCGCCGAGGTCGAGGTCCAGCTGGCCCCCTGCGCTGACGCCGAGCCGCAGAATCGATTCGTCCGAGGCGATGTGGACTCCGACGGCTCTTCCGCGGCGGCAACCCGCTCCCGGCTCCTTCGGCCACGACGGGAAACTACGCGCTCGAGGACTGCGAGACGGACCGGGTCCACGACCGTCTCGACCGCGAGACCGCGAGTCCGATCTGCGCGTGAGGGAGACGCACTCCGCCCCCCTCAAACCGCCTGATGATCGAGACTTATGGCGCCCGCCAGCCCAGGCCGGCGAATTCCCGCGTCGTACCTTGCAAACGAAGGTCGACTCGCGTAGGATCGGCGAATTGCAGTTCGGCAAACATTCGCGTCTGCCGACCTCCTCCAAGCAAGCCTTCTTGATCCCACCCACCGGGCTAAACCGAAAGGAGCCGCCCCGCGATGTCGATTCGAGTTGCTGCCAGACCCGGCGAACCTTCTGAACGATTCCTGATGCGATTCAAGCGCATCTGCTCGAAGTCGGGTCTCTTCCGCGAAATCAAGAAGCGCCGCAGCTACGAGAAGCCTTCCGACAAGCGCCGTCGCGAGAAGAAGGAACGTATCCGTGCGATCGCCAAGGCGAAGCGCCGCGAAGAGCGTTATAAGCAACGAAAGAAAAAATCGCGCTGATCCCGTTCGGGACGCGCGACGTTTTTCTGTTCTTCGATTCGATTCTTCGAGTAGACGGTGTGGCTGATCGACCGTCTCCAGGGGTAGTTCGAGAGGCGAGAGCCGCCGCGATCAATCGATCGCGTCGTGCCGGTAGTACGCGAGGCTTCCTTCGTTCTGCGTGATCACGCCCGAGGCGTCGACGTAGAAATCATCGTATCGCAGGGGTGCTCCTGGCCCTACGACTCTCACCGCGTGGAGACGGTCACTCCGACGCGATTCCTCGAGAGACCGATGTGAGCTCTTCCCAAGAAAGGTTGGCCCCGCAGACGAGGACGACGACCCGTGCGACTTCGGGTCTGGGCAGACGAAGCCACGAACGACAACCCGCGATCGCGACCGCGGCCGCCCCCTCGACCAGGACCCGCTCACGCTCGATCGCGTGCCGTAGTGCTCGAGCGATCTCGTCCTCGCTCACGAGCAAGCTCTCGTCGACGACGGCCGAACAGATCGGCAAGGTGATAGAATCGGGCTCGATCCCTCCCGCGGTGCTGTGTGAGAGAGTCGGTAGGACTCGCGACTCGACGATCTTCCCGGCAGCCATCGAGTCGTGGAGGCCGGGCGAGCTCGACGGCGCGCCGGCGATGACCTTCGGCTGCGCTCGCATCGTCTCGGTGTAGGCTCCGACGCCCGCGAGGAGACCGCCTCCGCCCGCGGCGATGAAGATGGCATCGAAGGTCTCGAGATCGCGCTCGAGCTCGACGGCGATCGTCCCTTGCCCCTCGATCACGTCGAGGTCGTTGTACGGCGACACGTAGACGCGACCGGACGCCTCGGCGGCACGGCGCGCGGCCGTCTCGGTTTCGAGGCAGTCGGTGCCATGAAACGTCACCCGGGCCCCGTACTCACGGATCGCTTCGGCCGTCGATGCGGCCGTGCCCTCGGGCAGGAAGATTTCGGCTTCGACGTCGGTCTCGCGCGCAGCACAGGCGCCCCCGAGCCCGTGATTCCCGGCGGACGCAGCGACGACACCTGCGACCGACGCCCCACGCTCCTCGCGAAGCCGCAGGATCTTGTGCGTGGCGCCTCGGAGCTTGAACGAGCCCGTGCGCTGAAAGCTCTCGAGCTTGAGACAGACCTCGACACCGCACTCGGCGCTCAAGCTCGGCGAGACCTATCGACAGCAAGAATCGCATCGCTGATGTGCGC
>CAYZGY010000523.1:0-6065 GCA_964478085.1 uncultured Planctomycetia bacterium | reverse complement strand
GCCGACTATGTGGTCGAGCATCTCTCCGAGCTCAGCGGCGCTCGGCCGAAGGACGAGAATCGCGAGAAGCGAGTTCGTGACTTCTGTGAGCGATGGCTCGAACGGGCCTTCCGAGGGAAGCTGACGGACGCGCAGCGAGAGCTCTACCTCGATCGTCGCTTCGAGGGCGCGCCGAGCCTCGAGCTCGCCGTCAAGCGCGTCGTGTTGCTATCGCTCAAGTCGCCACGCTTCCTCTTTGTCGACGCGAAGCGCGTTTCCGTCGCGGAGCTCCTCGCGTTCGCGCTCTGGGACTCGATTCCGGACGAAAAGCTGAACCAAGCGCTCGAGCGAGGGCAGCTCGAGAAGCCCGAAGACATCGAACGCACCGCCGAGCGCATGCTGGCGGACGAGCGCGCTCGCCACAAGCTGCGCCGTTTCTTCGACCACTACCTCGACCTCGAAGCGTCGAAGGACCTCTCGAAGGATCCGGCGAAGTTTCCGAACTTCGACGAGCAGGTCATCGCCGACTTGCGCAGCTCGCTCGAGCTCTTCGTCGACTCGATCGTCTGGTCCCAGAATTCGGACTTTCGGGAGCTCCTTCGATCGCGCGACCTCTTCGTCAGTCCGCGACTCGCCGAGTACTACGGCTATCCGAAGCAGGACAATCTGCGCCCGGGCGTCTTTCGACGGCTCGAGGCGAAGTCCGATGCTCGCGCGGGTGCCCTCTCGCACCCCTACGTGCTCGCGCGATTCGCCTATCGAGACACCACCTCGCCGATCCATCGCGGAGTCTTCGTCGCCCGGCATCTGCTCGGCCGCTCGCTGCGTCCGCCACCCGAGGCATTCTCCCCGTTCGCAGCCGATCTTCATCCGAAGCTCACGACACGTGAGCGCGTCGAGCTCCAGACGAAGCCCGACGCCTGCCGCGGCTGTCACGGGCTCGTCAATCCGCTCGGATTTCCCCTCGAGACGTTCGACGCGGACGGATCTTATCGGGCCCGTGACGGGGAGCGCGAGATCGACGACTCGGGGACGTACGAGCTCCCGAGCGGTACGATCGCAGAGTTTCGGGGGGCGCGCGCTCTCGCGGAATTTCTCGCGGAGCACGCGGGGACGCACCGATCGTTCGTCCTGCAGCTTTTCGAGCATCTCGTGAAGCAGCGGGCCGCGGCCTTCGATCCGGCCCTGCCGGAGCGCTTGCAGGAGGGGTTCACAGAGGGTAAGTTCAGTATTCGTAAGCTGATGGTGAGGATCGCTCGCGAGGTCGCGACGACTCGAAAGCCCTCAGAACGGCCGGGAGAGACGACCCCTTGAGTACGCCCAGCAACGATTCACGCAGCAGCCGTCGAGAGTTCCTCCGCACGATGGGCCTCAGCGCCGCGGCGCTGCCGTTCCTCGAGAACCTCTCCAGCGTGGTCGCCTCAGAAACGCTTGCGAAAGACTCGCCGAAGGGGCGCAAGCAGCGTCTCATCGTCGTCTTCAGTCCCAATGGCGTCGTGCCTTGGAACTTCTGGCCGAAGGAGACGGGCGAGACCTTCACCCTCCCCGAGAGCGTGCGCCCCTTCGCGCGGTTCCAGGATCGCCTCCTCTTCCTTCACGGTGTCCACGATCGGATCCGCGGCGACGGCGACAACCACATGCGCGGCATCGGTTGTCTCCTGACCGGTACGGAGCTCTTTCCGGGCAATGTCCAGGGCGGCTCGCACACGCCGGCTGGCTGGGCGAGCGGCATCTCGATCGATCAGGAGATCAAGAACTGCCTGCAGGCGAATCCCGCGACTCGAACGCGCTTCGGATCACTCGAGTTTGGCGTCCTCGTACCCGATCGCGCGGACACGTGGACGCGCATGTCCTACGCGGGTGCCAACCAGCCGATCACGCCGATCGACGTGCCGTACCAGATGTTCGATAAGCTCTACGGTCGCCTCAAGGATCGCGAGTCGCTCGTCAGCGTCCTCGACGATCTCCAGGCCGATCTGAAGAAGATTCGCGGCGCGGTCAGCGCCGAGGACCGCCGTCTCGTCGACGAGCACGCCGACCGAGTTCGCGACATCGAAAAAGAGCTGCGGTCCGCGAAGGAATTGGGGACGTCCGAGCAGACCGGCAGCGATCACGCGGTTCCCGAGCTCCAGGGCGGCGTCGAGGAGAAGAACGGGAACATGCCGCGACTCAGCCGCATGCAAATCGATCTGCTCGTCAACAGCTTCGCGGCCGACTTCGCGCGGATCGCGACGCTCCAGTACACGAATTCCGTCGGTCAGGCGCGCATGCGTTGGCTCGGTGTCGACGAGGGTCACCACTCGCTCTCGCACAAGCCCGACAAGGACAAGAAGGCGCAAGAGCACCTGACGAAGATCAACCACTGGTACGCCGAGGAGATCGCCCATCTGGCGAAGCGACTCGCCGAGACCCCGGAACCGGACGGTGAGGGATCGCTCCTCGACAACACCTTGATCGTGTGGACGAACGAGCTCGGCAAGGGCAACTCGCACACGCTCAACGACATCCCGTTCGTGCTTCTCGGCGGCCAGGCGGGGAAGGGCTTCTTGGCCGACGATGGCTCGACCGCGTTCCGCACGGGACGGTCCTTGAAGCTCGAGGGCAAGCCGCACAATCGTCTGCTGCTCTCGTTCGCGCACGCCTTCGGTCACCGCATCGACAAGTTCGGCAACCCGGACTACTGCGGGGGCGGGGCGCTCCATCTGAGCTGACGGCAGCTTCGTCGTTCCTGGTGTTCTCGATCGCGTCCTGGATCGCGTCCTGGATCGCGTCCTGGATCGCGTCCTGGATCGCGGCGTCGAGTTCGCGCTCGAGGTGCTACCGAACGAGATTCGCGGCGCCGAGCTCGATGAGCCGACGGGCGGCCTGCTCAGGTTCGGTCGGATCCCCGCGTTCGTACTGACGCCGATACCACTCGATCGCGATGCGTTCGCGCTCGATGACAGCGAAGGCGGCCGCGACGATCAGGCAGACCGTCGGAAGGACGAAGACGATGACTTTCGAACGACGAGTCACGATTCGATCTGCTGAACGTGCCTGGTCACTCGCAGCGAGAGAAGCTCACGCAGTCGAGGGCGTCCTCGGTCGGGTCCGTGCCGCAGTCATCGAGCGGGTAGCTGCGCACGACGGACGGTGAAGGATCGGTGAGGCTCGGGCCTCCGAGGTAAAGCCAGCGAAGGAGGTAGACGGCGTCTCCCAAGGACAGTCGCCCGTCGTCGTTGGTGTCGGCCGCGTCGAGGCAGACCGGAGGTTCGGCTCCTCGAAAGAGATACTCGAGGAGCGAGACCGCATCTCCCGGGCGTAGCTGGTCGTCGACGTTGATGTCGCCGCGGACGAATCGACCACACGGAGACGTCGAGTCTTCACTGCCGTCGCCGTGGACGAGGTACGAGCAGCCCGGGTCGAGAAAGAAGGTCTCGAACGGGAGGGTGACCTCGGGATCATCGATCCAGCGACTGACCCGCGCTTTCGCCTGTGGAGACGTCGGCAGGTAGACGAGTCGCCCGAGAAGGTCCTCGTTGTACGTCTCACGGATGCGCTCGAGAACGAACACGACGAGCTCGATCGTAATCTCGGGGTCGGCGAAGAGATCGTTGTGGATCGTGAAGGCGCTGACCGTACGGCGATCGCCCTCGTCTTCGGGTCTCGGAGACTCCAACCGTGATATGTAGCCGGCAAACTGCGTCATGTTGAGCCGCATGCGGTTGAGGTCCGACGCATCGAAGTCCTTCATGCATTCGAGCCCGCGAGCCCGGATGATGTCGATGTGCTGAACTCCCGGACCGTAGAGCACGTGATCGAGACACGGGAAGTCGGTCTCCTCTGGCCTCTGTGGCGGCCCGACATACTTGATCCCTCCACTGCCGAGCGCGATCGAGTCCCAGTCCTCGATGGAGTCGACGCGAAGGAGAAAGCCGGGGAACGCCCGTGCGTGGGGCGAGCAAAGGATCACGATAGCGACCGCAGTGGAGAACACCTGTGCCGCTCGACGCTTCATCGGCCGACCCTTGCTTCGATTCGTCATGGCTCGCCTCCTGTACCCGATTTCTAACATCGACCCTACCACGGGTCCCGAACCTTCGGAAAAAGCGAAATCTTCGTCACAAAGCTTCCCGAAGCGCATTTCGGTAGCCGAGGGACGTGTGAACGCTCCTCCCGAAGCTGCGTCCGACCGAAGTGTGTGCTAACCTCGGAGAACCTCGTAGTCGGCAGGCCCAGTCAGATGTTTCGACGAACTCTTGGCTATTCTCGAGCCTTCGGACTCCTCCTCTGCCTCGTCTCCTCGACGACTCCGTCGACGGCGCGAGACTGCAAGCTTGCCGCGATGCGATGGGTTACCGGGAACGGTAGCCCGGCAGCGCCGAGCGCGATCTCTGTCGACGATTGGGACGGCGACGGCGTTCGAGAGATTGTCGTGGCCAACTCGACCGTCTGGGATGGGGACGAGTCGGACTGCGAACGGACAGTAGCGCTCGCGGCGGTCTTCTCGGGACGAACTCAGAAACATCTCGCCAGGCTCGGGGAGCGTGCTTGGTGCGTTCGCGCTGTGGTTCGTGTCTTCCCTGGCGCTGACTTCGACCGAGACAAACGTCGCGACATCGTCGTCACTCAAATCTCCGAGATGGGGGTCGGACGAGTCTTCGTCTATTCCGGCGCGGACGGCGAGGAGCTGTTCACGTTGACGGGAGAGGTCGCCGGCGACCGTTTCGGATGGGCTGTCACCGATGTCGACGACGTCGACGGAGATGGTGTGCCCGATCTGGCCGTCGGCTGCCCCTTTCGCAGCCGGCGTGCCGGAGCAGCCGGAGCGGCTGTCTTCGGACGTGTCGAGATCTTTCCCGGAGGTGGAAGGCCGGGAGACCGATCCGCTGCGAGAATCGACGTGATCGATGGCCCGCGCGCAGGCGAGATGTTCGGCGAGTCGCTGTCGAACGCCAGTGGCTTCGACGACAGCGGGGCGGCTCTGCTCGCGATCGGTGCGCCGCCCTTCGGCGCGGTGTCGTTAGGATCCGTGCACGTGATCAACCTCGATTCCGAGAGCAGCGCTGCGTTCTTCGCGGGGGTCGATCATGGCGCCGGTTTCGGCACGTCCGTGATCGCCGGGAGAGATCTCGACGGAGACCGATTCACCGATGTCGTGTTCTCATCGCCGTGGCGTCCGGCACGCGATGTTGCGCCGCACGTGGGAAACGTGATCGTCGCTCGAGGCCGGCCACGCGGCAACGCGGAGAACATCCTCGTTCGCTCCGGTCCTCAGCCCGGCGATTCGTTCGGGCAGAAGATCGCGTTTCTCGACGACGCCACCGGCGACGGTCTGCCCGAGCTCATGGTCGGGGCGCCGTCTTGGACACTCAACGGTTGGGGCAGCAACGTCGGGCGTGTCGCGATCATCGGCGGCGAGAACCGAGAGGAGCTTCGTTCCTTCCGAGGTGATCGCGTCGGACAGCTTCTCGGCGGGTACCTCTTCGACGCCGGCGATATCGACGGCAACGGTTTCGCGGACGTGCTCTTCTCCGGTCGCGTCGAAGGTGGAACACTCGGGTTGGCGCTTCTCGGCGATTCGGACGGCGACGGCGTGCGAGACGCGTGCCAAGCCTGTAGCGACTCCGAGGACATCGGTCGCATCGACAGCGAGGCGGACGTGGTGACGCGCAACTATGTCACGACCGTGCTGGAGCCACGAGCTTGCGTCCGTTTTCGAGTCGAGCCCGGTCGCACGTTCCGAGTTCGGGCAAACACGAGCGGCGGGACGGTGACGACGCTCCTGCGGTGGGGGAGGTATCCTACGAACGATGATTTTGACGCCGAGGCGAGCGGCGGCGGCCTATCCGGAGCGACGATCACGGTTTCCGAGGCCCGGGACCAAGTCGCGTACGTCGTCATCGGTGCTCCGAGCGCGAAGGGGGTCGAGACGCGAATCTCGATGAGTGTCGAGGTTTTCGAAGGGCCGGTCGTGGATGAGATCCACCCTGCGGTCGGTTCTCGCGATCTCGACGGCGACGGAACCGTTCACGCGATCATCGAAGGCGCGGGTTTCACAGAGGAAACTTCCTTCTGGCTGCTGGAGCGTGGGCGCGAGGGCGAGG
>CAYZGY010000522.1:0-6078 GCA_964478085.1 uncultured Planctomycetia bacterium | reverse complement strand
CCGCTTGGACGCCGAATCGACCTCTTCAACGGGCGGGTAGGACCCCCATGAGCATCGACCGACGCGAATTCCTCAAACGATCGAGTGCCCTGGCCGCTACGAGCAAGATCGGCGGCGCTCTTCTCGCCGATGAAGCGAAGACGGAGATCGTCGGACTCCCGAAAGGGAAGGCGGAGCACTGCATCATGCTCTGGCTCGGCGGTGGAGCGTGTCAGCTGGACACGTGGGATCCCAAGCGCCTCGGTGATCCGAAGACGAAGAAGCCCGGCTCGGCGTACGAATCAGTCCCTACGGCGATCAAGGGCGTACGCGTCGCCGAGCACTTGCGGCGAAGCGCCGACATTCTCGATCGAGGAGTGCTCCTGCGCACGGTGAACCACAACGTTATCGACGAGCACGCCGCCGCGACGAACCGCATGCACACGGGTCGACCGACGAGCGGCACGATCGTCTACCCGTCCGTCGGCTCGATCGTCGCTCACGAGAAGAAGCCGATCGACCCGACCGTGCCGCCGTACGTCATCATGGGTTATCCGAACCTGACGCGCGGTCCGGGCTTCCTCGGCGCGAAGCACAGCTACATCTACCTGACGGACACGAAGACCGGTCCGGCGGGACTCGCCCCGCCACCGGGTGTATCGAAGAAGAGACTCTCGCGACGCGAGAAGCTGCTCACGCGTCTCCGCGAGGAGTTCAAGAAACGCAACTCGAAGGATCCGAGTGTGCGTGAGTACAGTGAGGTCAGCGAGCAAGCGTTCAAACTCGCCGGGCCGAGCTTCATGAGCGCGTTCGAGCTCGATCGCGAGCCGGCCGACGTGAGAAACGGCTACGGCTCGGAGTTCGGGCAGCGCTGCCTCCTCGCGCGTCGTCTCGTCGAGCGAGGCGTGCGCTTCATCGAGGTCGCCCACAACCTCAACTTCATCAACGGCACGGGCTGGGACACACACAACGAAGGCCAGGCGAACCAGCACCTCCTCATCGACGAGCTCGACAAGGCGTTCTCATCGCTCGTGAAAGACCTCGAGGCGAAGAAGCTCCTCGACAAGACGCTCATCGTCATCTCGACCGAGTTCGGTCGACCCGCCGGCTGGGACGGACGCGGCGGCCGAGGCCACCAATCGACCGCCTTCTCCGTCGTCCTCGCCGGCGGCGGCCTCAAGTGCGGACAAGCCATCGGCGAGACCGACGAGCTCTCGAAGAAGATCGTCAACGAGCCCGTCTCCGTCCCCGACCTCTTCGCCACGATCTTTCACTCGCTCGGCATCGACCCGCTCAAAGAGCTCTACGCCGGCGAACGCCCCGTGCCGATCACGGATCAGGGTCGGCCGATCGCAAGACTGTTCTCGTGAGTGTCGATTTCGGTCACGAGCCCCGCGAATCTCGTGCTACGGACTTCCGTCGAGATCCCAGGGAGCGACGACGCTGATCCGGTGTCGGATCCTGTCCGCAGTCGATCGGCCCGGGCGACGGAGGCAGACGCCCGCCTTGAAACAGAAAACCGAGCAGGTAGATGGGATCCGCCAGATCGATCTCGCCCGAGTCATTGAAATCGGCAGCATCCTCGCAACCGACAGCTACGTCAGGGGGTGAACAGATACAGCAAAACATGGACCGCGTCGCCGATGTCGACCCCGCCTTGCCGATTCGAGTCTCCGCGACGAAAGGAGGAGGCGGCCTCCATGGACGTCGTCGCGAAGACCTGAGGGAGAAGGCGGATCGCTGGCAGTAAAGCGCGGCGAAAGGACGATTTGCGCATGCATGGCGTACCTCTCAAAGCCCATCGAGGTTCGAATCGGGATGCGCAAGACACGTCGCGTCACCCTCCCGGTTTTCCGAGCTCTTTCCGACGAGGAATCGGACGAGGACTGGACGAGCCTTTTTCTTCACCCGAAGTCCGCGGTACACTGCGCGCCGACCACAGAATGCGACGACGAAGTGAGGAGACCGAAGCCGATGCGCTCGGAAGAGAAGGCGAAGAGCCTGCTACGTGACTTGACCCTGGCTGCCGGTGCGCCCGGCGCGGAGCAGGAAGTGCGCGCGCTCGTGCGCGGGACGATCGAGAACGTCGCGGGGAGCACGATCTCTTACGATCGGCTCGGGAGCATCCTCTGCGAGAAGTCCGGCTCGAGCGAAGGGCCGCGTATCGCTCTCGACGGGCATCTCGACGAGGTCGGGTTCATGGTGCAGAGCATCACGGCCGAAGGGCACATCAATTTCGTGCCGCTCGGTGGTTGGTGGGGACACGTGCTCCTCAGCCAGCGCGTCGATGTCGTCACCGAGGGCGGCAAGATCCCCGGCGTCGTCGGATCGAAGCCTCCGCACTTTCTCTCGAAGCGGGAGCGGGATCGCGTTCTCGATCTTTCGGACATGTACATCGACGTCGGAGCCGCATCGCGCGATGACGTTGAGGAGCTCGGCATCGAGCTCGGGGACACGATCGTGCCGCACACCGAGTTTCAGGAGTTCGCCAAGAAGGGAATCCTGAGCTCGAAAGCGTTCGACAATCGTGTCGGCATCGGGCTGATGTGCGAGACGATGCTCGAGCTCGAGAATCGAGAGCATCCGAATACGGTCATCGGAATCGGCGCCGTCCAGGAAGAGGTCGGCTGCCGCGGCGCGATCACCTCGAGCGAAATCTCACGACCCGATGTCGGGATCATCCTCGAAGGGACTCCCGCCGACGACCTGCCGGGCATTCGCGAGCGCCAGGCGATCCTCTGCAAGGGGCCGCAGATCCGACTCTTCGACCCGACCGCGATCTCGAACCGCCGTCTCGTCAAATTCGTCGCCTCGGTTGCGGAGGAGGTCGGCATCGACATCCAAATCGCCGTCAGGCGCAGCGGCGGCACGGACGCCAAAAGCGTGCACGTGCACCGAAGCGGCGTGCCGACGGTCGTCATCGGGGTCCCGGCGCGTTACATCCACAGTCACGTCAGCTTGATCCACTGGGACGACTACCAAGCGAGCCGCAAGCTGCTCGTCGAGCTCGTCGCACGTCTCGACCAAGAGGCGGTCGCGAATCTCGTCGATTTCACCTAGACGCGCCCTGACAGCCCCCAGGGGCAAGATTTCGAAAGACACGTCGCCCCCGTTCCCTCTACAATGCGGGGCCTTTCTGACGTTTCACTGACAAAACGCGTAGCAAAGCCAGATTCGAGTCATGAGCAACAACTACCCAAAACTCCACAACGCCATGTGGCCGGGCCTCGTCGGTAAGGGCCCCGATGCCGAGGAGCCCGCGATCGATCTCGACACCATGCTCGATCTCACCGCTGCTGCGGAAGTCGACGGGCAGAAGTTCGAGGGCGTCGATCTCTTCCTCTACGACCCGCACGTCAACATCGACATCTCGGACGACGACCTCAAGGGCGTCGCCGACAAGATCGCCGCACGCGGCTTCGTCGTCGGATCGGTCGTGGCACCCGTGTGGTTCGATGCCTCGGCGATGGGCGACGACGAGCAGCGAGCGAACTTCGTGACGCACGTCCGCAAGGCCTGCCGCATCGCTCAGAAGCTCCGGGAGATCGGCATTCGCCAGACTGGCGTCGTTCGTATCGACTCGGCCGCCAGCCCCGCTGACTGGTCCGAGGACCCCGCAGGAAACACGGCGACGATCGCCGCGACCTTCCAGCAAGCCTGCGACGTCGCCGACGAGCACGGCGAGAAGCTCGCCGCGGAAGGCGAGATCTGCTGGGGCGCGATGCACAGCTGGAAGGAGATGCTCAAGCTCCTCGAAGCCGTCGATCGCAAGGGAACCCTGGGGTTCCAGGCGGACCTGGCCCACACGCTCCTCTACCTTCTCGGATACAACGCGCCGGAAGACGCTCTCATCTCCGAAGACGTCGCCTGGTCGGACCCGGCCTCGTTCGACGCGGCCTACAAGCAGCTCACCGACGCGCTTCGCCCGTGGACGATCGACTTCCACGTCGCGCAGAACGACGCGACGGTCAAGGGCTCCGGTTCACACGATAAGACGGGCCGCCACTGTCTTGCGAAAGATCCCAAAGGCAAGCTCGACATCGTCAAGGCATCGGGTCACTGGCTGCGTGGCGAGGACGGCGAGGTCACCAGGACGTGCCGGCACATCTGCTGGGACGGCTGCATGTTCCCGAACGCGACGATGGAGGATCCGCAGACCTGGAACGACATCCTCGCCTCGATGATCCAGGTGCGTGAGGCGCACGGCTGGTCGGAGTAAGGCCGAGCCTCTCGAAGCTGGCCTCTCGAAGCTAGCCTCTCGAAGCTGGCCTCTCGATACCAAACCAAAAAGGGGGTGTTCCCCCAGGGCCTGCGAGGAGTCGACGATCAGAGCTCGACTCTCCGCAGGCTCTCTTTCTTGGATCGACCCACTGGCCGACCCGAACAACCGCGGGAAAACCCCTGATAGGTGTTCATCCTCTCCGCGAGGCGCGGCCGCAGTCGAGTACCAAAAGTGAACGTTTTTGTTCACTTCAGCCGGCTCAAAGTGCAAACCCGCGTTTACATTGCGGCCTCGGCAGATCGCGTCTCGAGTGGGGCCGCCTGAGCGTCGCAGCAAATCCCTCGGTAGAGAAGACGGGAGTGCCCACCGGAGAGGACAGGGCGCGCGCTGCGAATTCTCAAGCGGCCACACATTCTTTGCTCCGATCACGCCCTCGGTAGCCTTCGTCAGAAAGCGGCCGCGTCTGGGATGCGATCGGGGCCCCGAAGTCGGCTTCTACTTTTGGGAGGGCGCTGCCTCGCGATTCCCCCTCAGCCATGGCGGGGCTGCCCTCCCCTCTTTTTCTGCTTCCGGAATCAGCGAATGCGGCCTTTCGCGAGCGCAGGCCATGAGAAACGCCCCGCCACGCCCCCCGGCCGTGTATGAGTTGATTCGGAAAGGCTGTGAAGGGACGCGGAATCTAACTAGCCCGGTCTCCGCCCTTGTCCTTCTTCTTGCGGTTCCGCTTCTTAGTGCCGCCCTTCTTACCGCCCTTGCCCGCCCTCTTTTTAGGAGCTTTCGCGACGACTTCCTTCTGCTCGTCGGAGAGGACACCGGTCACGCTCGCTGCGACCGCAGCCTGGACTTTGCCCGCGATCTCCTTCTGGAGCTTCTTGCGGCCTTCCTTGTCGCCCTTGAGCTCCTTGAGCTTGCCGGCGAACTCGGCGCGCACCTTCTTGGCGGCTCCGTCGGCAGCGCTGTTGACCGAAGTGACGAGCTTCTTCTGGTCGTCCGAGAGGACACCAACGACCTTGGCGCGGAGACCCGACTGGGTTTCCCTCACGAGCTTGGCAGCCTGACGGCGTGCCTTCTTGTCGGCGTTCTTGTCCTTCGAAGTCTTGAGGGCAGCCTTGTACTCGTCGCTGTTGAGAGCCGACTTGGTGGCCTCGGCGAGCTTCGCCTTCTGTTCGCCCGAGAGCTGAACGAGCGCACGAAGTCCGGGGACCGCACGAACCGCGTTCGGCGAAAAGAGGTTGTTCTGTTGGCCACCACGGCGCTTGGCGGCGCGGGCCTTCTTCTTGCCGTCCTGCGCAGAACAGACCGACACCGACAGGGCCGGCGCGATCAGGGTCACGGCGACGAGCGCCACGAGCATCATTCGGAGAGGGGATCGTTGAGTCATTTCTGGCTCCATTCTCGAGAAACAAGCTGTTGACTCGGCCCAGCCTCCGAGCCGGTCATCGCGTACTTGTAGGGCGACCGCGGATGGTTACGACCGATTCTATCCCAACTTGAACGATTTCTCAGGACGAGATGGATTCTGGAAACGACTTACGACTCCAGAGCCCTAAAAGCTGTCACTACATCTCGGTCTTCGGCGCTCGTAGGCGCCGTGGCAGCTTGAGTCCGAGACGTTCGAGTAGCGCTTACCGAGCGTCGTCGGGCTGCTCGACGCGCCGCAGGCGGAAGCTCCTGCCCACTCTCCAGTGGCAAGATCACCTCCGAGCTTTGCAATCGCTCTCGAATCGCTCGGTCCTTTTCCTTTCGGCCATCGGAGCGCTTGTCGCGGCTGTATCCGCGTTTGGCGATCGTGTTCCCGTTAGCAGCCCGTTGAAGAAGTGCTTCGAGGTGACGTCGTAAAGCAACAGGTCGTATTCGAGGTCGAAGAGGTTTCCAAG
>CAYZGY010000521.1:0-6114 GCA_964478085.1 uncultured Planctomycetia bacterium | reverse complement strand
GGATCCCGCCTTGGTAGAGGCTGTCCTTCGCTTCCCTCCGACGCGAAGGTGGAAGGGTGACGTTGCGCTGCGCGCCGTTGTCGCCGACGTAGATCACGTCCGTGTTCTCGCGCACGTCCTCGGGCAGGGTCGCGAGGAGCCGACCGATCTCCCGGTCCATCGCCTCGACCATCGCCAGGAAGTACGCGCGCGGGTTCGCCTCGATGTCCTCGTCCGTTCCGCTGAGGGCTCCATTCGAGTGGAGGTGGGCGGGCGGGAGGTGGAGCGGAGTGTGTGGGGCGTTGAACGCGAGCCAGAGAAACCAGGGCTCGTCCGCGTCCCGATCTCCGATCCAGTCGAGCGCGTCGTCGACGTTGTCGGTCGTCGCGTACGCGGTCGAGTTCGTGCGTCGACCGTCGACCGTCTTCGACCAGGCGCTGTAATCGTTGACGCCACCGCCGATCGACCCACTGAAGTGCGAGAAGCCCGTCAGCGTCGGGTTCTGTCTCCCTCCGGTCGCTCTTGAGCCCAGGTGCCACTTGCCGATCGCCGCGTGCGCGTAGCCGAGCTGCGGGTTGGCGTCGAGGGCTTCGGGAATCGTGAGCTCGTCGAGCGACAGGGCCGGGTCGCCGTTTTGGGCGAGGTACCCGACGCCCGTGCGGAACGCGTAGCGCCCCGTGATGATCGTCGCCCGCGTCGGCGTGCAGATCGGCGCGGACCAGACATGATCGAAGACGACGCCGTTCGCACAGAGCGCGTCGAGTGTCGGCGTCGACGGAAGATCTGCGTGGGGCGAGTAGCACGGGGAGGACTCGACGCCGATGTCGTCCGAGATGATCAAGAGGATGTTGCGCCGGGGCTCTTCCGGGAGACTGTCGCAGGGAGCGTGCGATACGCAGGGGAGCGAGTCCTCGCTCGGGTCGATCCCGCAGTCGGGAAAGGGGGCCGGCGGGGCCGCGCCGCCGAGGAAGAGAAAGTTGAAGAGGTAGGCGGCGTCGCTGAGGTCGAGCGCGCCCGTGTCGTTCGTGTCGGCCGCGTCGATGCAGTCCGGAGACGCCGCTCCGTTGAAGAGGAACTGGAGGATGCCGACCCCGTCGCTGATGTCGATGTTCGCGTCGGTGTTCGCGTCGCCGCGCCGAAAGCTCTGTGCGTGCGTCGTTCTCGCACCTACCGCGATCAAGAGAGCGACGGCGAAAAGGAGTGAGAGTGTCTCAGCTGTGGGACGGTTCGTCATCGGGCGCAGATTCTTTACGTAGCTCTCGAATATCTTCGATCAGGAGACGCATGTCGATCGCTCGCGTCCCATCGTACACGCCGCGGATGCGCCGGTCGCCATCGAGGAGGAAGACCTTCTCGGTGTGGAGAAAGTGATCCTTCGTCGCCGGACCCTTCACCTCGCCTTCCGCGAAGTAGCTTTCGCGCGCCAGACGGTAGATCTCGTCGCGGCTCCCGGTGACGAGCTTCCACCTCTCCGGATTCACGCCGCGCGCTTCGCCGTACGCCGCGAGCTGCCCGACGGTGTCGAGCTTCGGTGTGACCGTGTGCGAGAGGAGGGCGACGTCGCTCGAGTCCGCGAACTCATCCTGGACGACCTTGAGGTTCGTTGTCAGCTTCGGGCAGATGCCGCCGCACGTGGTGAAGAAGAAGTCGACGACGCAGATCTTGCCGGCGAACGACTTCTCGGTCACCTCGCGACCTTCCTGGTCGGTGAATCGGAAGCTCGGGATTCGGTGGAGGTCGGCTCGAGCCCGGGCCGCCTCGTCGAGCCAAGTCGGGGTGAGGTCCGGCGTCAGGTAGAACGGCACGCCTTCACCCGGCGCTCCCTCCGGCGCCTTCACGGAAGCGTGCGTCGTCGTTGCCGTCTTCGGCCGTGACATCGTGCGAGTCGAGGAGGGGCGCGGATCGCACGAAGTTCCGAACGTGAGTACGAGAGCGAGCGCCACGAAAGATGCGAGGCGAGTCGAGCTCCGGTTCCGAAGCGTCATGGTGTCGGCTCTTTCTTCATCACCTGCCGCCCGTCCTCGACCGTGAAGCAGGGCTTCGACCCGATCGTCCCGAAGCGGCGTCCGTCGCGTACGACGTAGTTCGCGATTGGCGTTCCAACAGCCGCCCAGCTGCGCTGTCGACCGGACTCGAGTCCACGAACGTAGTTTTGCTCGCGAGCCACTTGGCCGTTCGAGTGCCAGTCGGTCGACGTTCCGTGATAGTCACCGTCTTCGAATCGACGGACGAAGCTCTTCGCGCCATCGGACCAGAATCCGTTGTGCTCGCCGTGTTTTCGACCCTGAGCGTAGAGGCGTCGCTCGCGCAGCGTGCCGTCCTCGTGCCAGGCGAGGCTCCAGCCGTCGCGTCGCCCGTCGACGTAGGTGGTCAGACGAATCAGTCGTCCGCTCGGAGAGCGTTGTTCGACGTAACCGGAGTACGGCTGACCACCGTTCGCGACGTCGAGCAGTTGGCCGCGACGGGGACGAACGCCGGGGTCGTTCGTATCGACCGTGCGATTCGGAACGTCGTCGCGTCGAATCTCCTCGATCGTCTTCGGCCCGGGGAGCTTCTCGAGGTCTGTCTCGATCGATCCGACGGTCGATCCGACGGTCGAGCCGACTTCGCTTCCTCGATCGACGTCGGTGCAGCTCGAAGCGCCGAAGGCGAGGAGCGCCGCGGTGGCGAGGATGAGTCGTGGGCGACTGTCGATGCGAGTGAGCATGCGTCCGGTTCCTTCTGCGCGCACTAGTTGGTGAAGTTCCCGGGCGTACCCTTGTAGCAGCCGACGAAGTACGGCGGCGCGGGCACGACGTGGTAGTGGTAGATCCCCTCCGGGTAGTCCTTCGTCGGATGCGTGTGTCCGTTACACTCGTCGAGGTCCGTTGGCGTGCTTCCGTCTTCCTCGGTGGGGCCGTAGAGCGGGAAGCCATCGAGCAGGTAGCCGATGAGCGCGCTCGAGCTCTCGGCAGTCAGGTAGGGCGGCTCGACGTGGTAATGGTACATGCCCGTTCGCTGCGGGTGACCTTTTCCCTGGTCGAAGGAGATGATCTCTCGGTCGAGCGGCTCGTTCGGTCTGGCGTACTGATTGAAGAGAGGAACGCCGTTGACCGCGACACCGATCGGACCGAGGCGCGTGTCCGTCGGGCGCCTGGCGACCTGCGGCGAGGCAGGGATGCGGAAGACGAAATCTTGCGCCTGGATTCGATTCGGATTGAGGCGGACGCCCGCGGGCGCAGCTTCCCAGAGCGGATGGTTCGTCGGGTAGTAGGCGCTCGGATGGTCGGGCTGGCCGTCACTGCGGATGACCATCGTGTTCCCCTCCTGCGAGACCTCGACTTTGTCGCGGAACTGCTCGTACGCGCCCGGCAGGAGATCGGGATCCGGCTCGTCTTCGCAGGTCGAGTCGACGCACGTCAAGGCGTCGTCGGTCGGGTCCTCCCCGCACTCGGTTCTCGGTGCGGGAATGGTCGCGCCGCCGAGAAAGAGGTAGTTGAACAGGAAGCTCGCGTC
Organism: uncultured Planctomycetia bacterium; assembly: GCA_964478085.1. Classification (GTDB taxonomy): domain Bacteria; phylum Planctomycetota; class UBA8108; order UBA8108; family UBA8108; genus CAYMLL01. Next base: position 2,640 of record CAYZGY010000521.1, on the reverse strand, counting down.
GCTGATGTCGAGCGTGCCCGAGTCGTTCATGTCCGCGGCGTCTTCACAGCCGGGCGTGGCGCCCGAGTTGAACAGGAAGATGAGGAGGAGCACGCCATCGCTCAAGTCGCGGCTTCCGTCGAGGTTCGAGTCACCACGGATGAACGGGCGGTCCTGGGCATCGACGGAAGTCGAGCCGCCGAGAAGCGTCATTGCGACGGCGACGACGAGCGACGCGAGGCCGAGTCGGGCGAGATTCAGGGCACGGTTAGGATTCATGGGGAGGTCCTCAGAAGAGGGTTCGAGGTTCGTGGCTCCGATAGTGGTGAAAACGTGAGGCGGCGTCCTCAGTAGACAGGTTTCAGGGTCTTTTTTCGATCGTTCGCGGGTTTTTCGTGCGGACGAGGTGTACAACGGACAAAGCTCGTTCCGCGCGGAACCTTTCGTGGGCGGAGGGGTTTCCCTGATTCGAGAATACACCTTCCGCCACCGCCCCGGAGCTCGACGGCTTGGATTCAGAAACGTCTCACGAACAACGTTGGCTCGAAGAGGTTCGCCAGGGCGACGAGAACGCTCTCGCGCAACTCTTCGAGCTCTATCGCGCACGACTGAGGCGGATGGTCGCCTTCCGCATGGACCGCCGCCTCGGGGGCCGGGTCGACGCGAGCGACATCGTGTAGGAGTCGTTCCTCGATGCTCGAGATCGCCTGCGCCACCTGGTCGAAAAGCCCGAGCAGTCCTTCGTGATCTGGCTGCGGACGATCGCACAGCAGCGGCTCGTCGATGTTCACCGCGCCCATCTCGGAGCGCAGGCCCGCAGCGCCTTGCGCGAGGTTTCGGCGGATCGTGCCTCGGTGGGGCGTTCTCCGGGGGCGCTCTTCGCCGCGACGCATCGACCTTCGGACGAGCACCGGGCTCACCGTCAGGCGCGTGATCTGCTCCTCGAGGAGCGCGCCGAGCGGAGCGAGAATCCTCACGTGCTATTCGAGCTCGCGCGTACCTACGGTTTTCTCGGACAGACACGTCCCGGGCGCGGGAGTCCCGGTCGTGGCAGCTCGCGCGAACGAGGCGGGCGGGGCGATCGGTCCCGTCGACCGCCACCGCGCGGCGAGTCACGACGCGGTCCGGCCGATCCCGAGAGCGAGGTCGGCGATCAGGTCCGTGAGGGGCGCGAGGGGCGCGCGTCTGACGCCGAGCGGGACGAAGCTCTCGACAAGGCGATCGGTCTTCTCGAGGACCTCGTCGACGAGGAGCCGACCTCGGCGAAGTATCGATTCGTGCTCGCCGTGCTCATTCGTCGAACGACGTCGCGAAACTATCTCGAGTCGCCGGAGCTCGAGAAGCTCGCGCTCGCGCGAGCGACGTCGATTCTCGAGAAGCTCGTCGAGGAGCATACGGCGAGCCCGACCTATCGCTACGCGCTGGCGATCACCCTCTCGGGCTACGACGATCGTCTGCCGATTCGAGAGGCGACGAACCTCCCGGATGCGGAAACGAGGTTGGAGCGCGCCATCGCGATTCTCGAGGGGCTCGTCGACGAGTATCCGAGAGTGCTGACCTACGCGTCGGCTCTCGCCAACGCTTACGCTCGCATCGGAGAGCGATGGTCGAGCCAGGGGTTCGACGGCGCGGCGGAGATGGCGGCTCGGCTCTCCGTCGAGATCAGTGGGGGCTTGTTGCGCCGTCACGCCGATATCGTCTCGATTCACGTCCTCCACGCACGACTCGAGATTCGCCTCGCAGAGGTTCTCTCCGATCAAGAGCGATACGAGGAGGCGGACGAGGTGCTCGAAAAGGCGCTCGATGGTGTCGAGCTCGTGCGCGAGGGGGAGGGTGGGCGCAGTCCGGTTCAACGTTTGGCCGATCGCGGACGTGAGCTGCAGCGTGAGCTCGATCGTGCCCTCGGTCGCGGTTCGGGGCGCGGACCAGGGCGCGGACCAGGGCGCGGACCAGGGCGCGGACCAGGGCGCGGACCAGGGCGCCGTCCACCGCATTAATACTCCTCGAAGGGGTCCTCGGCGCGCAGGCCTTTGGCGGCTTCCGCTTCCGCCTCCGCGAGCACAGCCCTCGCGGCCTCCTCGTTCTCGCGCGTGACGAGCAAACGTACACCGAGCGTCAATTGGAGCTGCGGCTCCATGCCGCCGCAGTCGTCCGCATTCGCGATCGCGGGAATGCCCGCCGCTTCGAGCGTGTTCTTCGCGAGGTTTGCGAGAGTCTGGTTCGGAAAGGTCTGGAGGGTGACGAGATCCGAGGCCATTCTACGCTCCTTCGTCGTGGAGTCTCAACGGACGACGATCTTGTCGTCGCGATAAGTCACATCTCGCTCGATCCGCGCGGCATGATCCCGGTCGAGGCGGAGCGGCGGCTCGAGAAAGTGGACGTAAGCCGCAGCCATCTGTCGTGCCGACTCCGAGTATCTTACGCGACCGTAGCCGCATCCCATAGCGGGGAAGACCACGGTCTTGATATCCGCTGGCGACGAGTCGACTCGCCCACCCTGCGAAACGCCGATCTGCGCCGCGCGAAAGATCGCGATGAAGGACGCCCACGTCGCTGAGTTGACATTGGCTGTCCCTTCGATCGAGCCTGGCAAGCGCATGGTCGGTGCCTGGCAAGCGCATGGTCGGTGCCTGGCAAGCGCATGGTCGGTGCCTGGCAAGC
>CAYZGY010000520.1:0-6120 GCA_964478085.1 uncultured Planctomycetia bacterium | reverse complement strand
CGAAGCCGAAGGGCGAGTACATCTTCTTTTATCGAGGGAGCGTGACCGAGGAGACACCACTCTTGCCGATGGTCGGCCACAGCCAAGAGGCGCACGACGCCGACGAGGCGAGCGGGGTTCCGTTCCTCGTCATGGAGTTCATCGATGGGCTTGACCTCGCGCGTCATGTCGGGCGGGCGGGTCCGTTCGACGAGGTCTCCGCTGCCGAGGTCTCCGCTGCCGAGGTCTCCGCCTCGTCGCCAGCCGTGTCTGCGAATCCCGTCGCCTTGCCATAGGCTCGCTCTCGGTGACGCGATCAGCTCGCGAAGATGTCCGCCCAACCCTTCGGGTACTTCTTCGTGACGAACTGCGCGGCTTCGGGGACGTTCGTCGCGCGCATGTTCTCGGCGTCCCACTCGATCTTCTTGCCGCAGCGATGCGCGACGGCACCGAGGAGGTTGTTCGCGATGAGGCGACCCGAGTAGTCGAAGTTGCAGAGCGTCGACGTCGGATCGTTCTTCGCCGCGTGAATCCACTCCTTGTGGTGACCGAGGGAGGGCGCAATCGTCTGCTTCGGGGCCTTGAAGCCCTTGAACTTGTCGGACGGCAGCAAGCTACGACGGCGGTAGTCCGCGAGGAGCATGCCTTTCTCACCGACGAAGAGCACGCCGATGCCGTAGCCGCTGACGTCGACACCCTTGAGCTTCGAAGGCTTCGAGTGACCGTCGTACCAGCTCAGCTTGATCGCCTGCTGATGCGGACCGTCACCGTGCTTCTCGTGATCCCAGTTGACCTGGAGCTTCGTCGGATAGATCACGGGGTCGGCCTTCGGGCCGATCGCTTCGCACGTCGACGGGTGCTGCAGGTCGAGCGCCCAGTAAGGCAGGTCGATCAAGTGGCTGCCCATGTCACCGAGGATGCCGTTGCCGATATCCCAGTATCGGTTCCACGTCAGATTGCCCGGATGGTAACCGTCCTGGTAGGGGCGGAACGGCGCGGGGCCGCACCAGAGCTCCCACTTGAGGTACTCGGGGACGGGCTTCGATCCTGAAGGAGGCGGCGACTGTCGACTCTTGCGGTTGCACCAGACGTGCGCCTCGGAGACCTTGCCGATCGCGCCGGATTGGACGAGCTCGACGACGCGTCGGTAGTTGTCCGTCGCGTGAATCTGCGTACCCATCTGCGTCGCGAGCTTGCTCTTGTTCGCGAGGTAGGCCTTGCGCACCAAGTACGCTTCGTGCACCGAGTGCGCGAGCGGCTTCTCGCTGTAGACGTGCTTGCCCGTGCGTAGCGCCAAGAGGTTTGCGGCGGCGTGCGTGTGATCGGTCGTGCTGACGACGACCGCGTTCACGTCCTTCATGTCCGCGATGCGGCGCAGGTCGTGGAACTTGCGCGCCTTCGGAAAGCGCTTCGCCGCGCGACCGAGGTTGCGATCGTCGATGTCACAGAGAGCGACGATGTTCTCGCTCGTGACGTTGTTCGTGTTCGCCTGCCCCCGACCACCGACACCGATGATCGCGATGTCGAGCTTCTCGTTCGGCGACGCCGACTCGACGGGCGACGAGCTCGCGAAGTAGCCGAGACCCGCGGCAGCCGCGAGAGTGCTCGAAGTGGCAGACTGAAGGAACTGACGACGATTCAAACGCTTCGACATGATTTCGCTCTCCCGCGGGGGGCGTCGCTCGACGAGAGCGCGCTCGTGACCCAGGAAGATTGTCGGAGAGCCGGGACGCGCATGCAAGTGCCAGGTCTACTCTCGAATCGTGGTCAGCGCCGATCGTGCGAGGTCGCGAACGCGGAAGTGCTCATCCTCGAGTCGTGCGGCGACCTGCCTCTCGAGCGGGCGCGCCGATCTCGGCGAGGAACCACGGGGCCTCGCCGGGGTAGAGATAGTCCCGGCGGGCAGGTTTTCTATCGAGGACCTCGAACTGGCCTCGGGTACGGGACGGTCGAATCACGCGGCGGATGCGCACGATGTCGACGAAACTCTCCACCGCCTCCTCGAGGTGCTCCGACCCGCCGATTCGTGCCAGTGTCTGCGCGAGATAGGCGCGCCACGGGGTCGGAACGAGTCGATCTCGGAGGCGTGCTCGCAGGAGTGGTATCGCGGGAGTCGCGTCCTTGCCCAGGGCTTGCAGAACGACGCGAGCTCCGGGGAGGTCGCCGCTCGATTGCTTGCCAGGAGCACGAAACTCGTTGCGGATCCCGTTGTTCGCTTTCTCGATGACGTCGTTTGGCGTTCCGAGACCCATCTTCCAGAGCCCGCGCTGCGCGAACAAGTGATCCGAGCCGGCCGTCCTCAGGGAGGACATCTCGAAGAGTCCCTGAAGCACTTCGCCCTCGGGCTTCGGCAAGAGGGCCAAGGCGAAGAGGTAGAGCTCCTGACGATAGTCGTCGCTCGCCTCGAAGGCCGCGAGAAGCCGAGCCTGGAGCCGCTTTCCTCTCGGTTTCGACCGAAGAAGCAGGCGACCGATGGCCGGATGAGACGATCGATCGGCCGCGATCTCCTCGACCAGAATCTCGGCGAAACGGTCGTGGTCGGGAAGCGGCAATACTTCGTGGACGAGTATGAGGATCGTGTGGCTGCGCGAGCGTGGATCCTCGAGCGCTTTGAGTACCTCGCTTTCAGGAGCCGGGATCCACACCGGTTTGCGGTAGCCGTTCCTTTATCGAACGATTTGAGACATCGTGTTCTCGTCGGCAAGTGCCAGGAAGCGTGCGGCGGAGGCTCGAGATTTCGGATCGAGTCGAAGGAGCGCGATTGCGGCTGCGGACGCGTTCTTCGGGTCTCGGCTTCGAGTCACGGCCAAGAGCTCTTCGAAAAGTTCCGGCGAGTCGGATCCGATCGCGCCCAGCGCGTGCGCGAGTGAAGCGATGTTCGATGCGTCTCTCTCCGCGAATCCTCGTCGGAGCTCGGGAGCGATCGACCGAGCTTCCGACCGGAGTCTGGCGAGTTCCGAAAGAACCCCGTCATCCCATTCCGCGGAGCTCCTCCCGATCGCGTCGAGGTAGAGAGGAGGGGTGCGTCTCGCGCCGGTGTACATCAAGGCCCGCAACGCCTCGCCGTCCCCGGAGTGGACAAGCTCGCGAAGTGTGGAAAGCGCCAGGCTCGAGTCGATGCCGGCGAGGGCGATGGAGAGCTCCGGCGGAAGCTCTTTGCCGTTTCTCTGGTGCTCACGCACTATATTTTCGAGCAAGGCCCGGAGCTCGGCAGGGCGCGCAGAGCCGACAAGGATAGCGGCATGCTGAGGCCATCCCCAGCTGTCGGCAGACTCGAGCTTGCGGACGATCGTCGGCCAAAGCGAGGTTGCGTAGGGACCCATGACTCGAAGAGTGTCGATGACCGCTCCCAAGCGATCCGGATCGCTATGCGCGAACGTTCCGGCGAGGAGATTCTCCAAGGCGGGGGTGAGGGGGAACGTCTGGCCGACCCTCCAGGTGTCGATGTTCGTCGCTCGGAACGCGGCGAGACGGCGACGAAGAGGCGCGCATCATCCTCGATGCCATCGAAGACGGAAGAGCCGTTGACGATCAGGGATTCGACCGCGAGAGACCGAACCTCCCGTCGCTCGTCGAGCAGGGCCTCGATCAGTTGCGGAGTGGCTGCCTCGCCGAAGGCGCCCAGAGTCCGCGCGGCTTCTTCGGCCTCGAGCGACTTAGATCCGACGCCTTCGATGAGCGCCGGAACGCATCGATCCGAGCCACACGTCGCGAGCTGAACGAGCGCGTTGGCGAGATCTTCCGCCGACGGAGAATCGAGGCGATTGAGGTACCAGCGCTCGAGGAACGTGTGTCGCGAGAGGTACACGGCGACCACGAGCGTCGGGACGACGACGGCCCCCAAGACGACAGCGATTCGAATCCTGCTACGAAACCGCATGACCGGAGCGTAGCACGCACGAACGCGCCGCCGCGATTACCCGAGCCTGACTTTCCGCAGCACGCCCGCGTCGATGAGCTGTCCCGCGAGGTCGTCGACGTCGTTCGCCTCGATGCCCTGCTCGCTCGCACGCGTGCGCATCTCGTCGGCAGTCACCGGACGTACCGCGATCGCGGTGATCTTCGCGAAGCTGAGCGGGATGCCGCTGAGGTCGACCTTGCCGCGTGTCTCCGGCTCGAGCAGGTAAGCGACCGGATTCGCGTCGTCGAGCGCGGGAAGCGGGTCGGGTGTCGGCGCGTCGTCGCAGAGCGCGAGCGCGGGGACTTGGCTCGATTGGAAGAGGTACTGCTCGATGTGCTGAATGACGTCGAGCGTGCCGCGCGGGAGGATCGTCGCTCGGACGCCGGGTTGCGCGACGATGTGCTCCCCGGTCTTCTCGCCTTCGACTTGGCGGATCGCGCGGTCGTAGCCGCGTCGTGCGTCTCGGAGCTCGCGGCGCGAGCGGGCCATCTCGCCTTCGAGCTGAAGGGCCGCCTTCGTGTGTCGCGAGGACAGTGTGCCGGCCTCGAACGCGTCCTCGAGATACTTGACGAACGCGAGCGCCATGTAGCCGCGCTCTTGCACGGCCGCGTGGAAGATGTCCGACGAGAAGAACGCGTCGAGAAACTCGAGCTTGCCGCACTCGTGGAGGACGAGTGTCGACGCGACCTTGAACTCGTCGAGAAGAATCTTGAGCGCTCGGTAGCGCCTGAGCCGATCCGCGTTCCAGAGGCGCTGGTCGTTCGAGAGAAGCTGCTCGACGAGCTCGGGCTCGAGGTCGACACCGGTGAGCGCCGCGTTCGCGTCGGCGTAGACGCGATCGACGAAGGCCGGATCGAAGAGCATGCGAATTACGACGCGCTGCATCGCGACGAACGGCGTCACGCGTGCGCGCGGATCGAGTGAGACGCGATCGACGAAGAGGGCTTCCTCCCAGGACGGATCGTACATGTCAGGAGGTCCTCGCCGCGGCGGCGCCCTTCTCGGGCGGCGGAAAGAGCTGATTGAGGCGCTGGAACGTCTCGATGCACTCGCCCGGATCGTTGTGCTCGCACTCGTACATCATCGCCTTGAGGCGGGTCGCGCGCGGCAGCACGTAGTCGAGGATCTCCCACGAGTCCGGATGGATCTGTGCGCGGTGGTCGTCGTCGATGTAGCGGTAGCCGTCGGGCGTCTCCGCGTCGCCGCCGCCCGCCATGTGGATCTCGACGACACGATCGAGCGGGAAGTTGTCGAGCACGTCGCAGGGTTTCAGGCCGCGTGCGCGTTGGAAGATCGTCAGGTGAGCGATATCGAGAAGCAGTCCGCAACCCGCCACCTCGCTGACCTCGGCGAAGTAGTCGAGGATGTGAAGGTCGCCGAGGAAGTAGAGCGAGGGCGGATTCTCGGGAAAGACCGGCAGCCCGGTGCGCTCTTGGAGGATCTCGATGCTGCGCGCGGTCGCGCGGGCCGACTCGCGCGTCAGGATCGGCGGGAGCAGCAAGCCGTGGCCCCGATCGCGCGGACCGAAGTGCCACATGCCCGAGTCGCCGCAAAGCCACGGTGAGCCGACGCGGCGAGCGAACTCGGCCGTCTCGTCCATCCACTGCTCGTCCATGTCCTCGAGCTCCTCGAAGTTGACGTCGAGGAAGTGGTACGTGACGGGACGGCCCGAGTCGGCCCAGCGCAGGATCGAGCTGTCGAGGCCGCGATCCGTGTCGCTGCCGAACTCGACGACGTGGACGAGGCCGGGGTACTGCTCGTCGAACTCGGACGGGTCGATCGATGGGCGCACGCCGTACTCGCCGCTGATTCCGACGCCGAGGTACGGCAGTGCATCGAGCTGCTTTTCGTCGTCGCTGTTCCAAGGCATGGCCGAGATTTTCACCTCGGCCTGCCGAAAGGTAAAGACCCTGCTACTTCTCGCGCGTGCTCGACGATCTCGTCGGTGACTTCGTCGTCGATCGGGTCGATTTCGTCGACCTGGAGGACTTCGACGGGATCTTCGTGCGCGACTTCGCGGTCAGGCGGGTCTTGGACGGCTGACGCGTCTTCGACGGCGACGTGCGCGAGCGGGGAATCGTCGTCGTTCGACGTGTTCGCGTCTTCGATTCCTTGCTACCGACGCGAGAGCTCCCGCCGTCGCGAGTGCGGGGCGAGGTCGGGGTCGTTCGGCGACGATCGTTCGAAAGGGAGTCGCGGGAGTCGCGCGAGTCGCGCGAGTCGCGGGAGTCGCGGGAGTC
>CAYZGY010000519.1:0-6121 GCA_964478085.1 uncultured Planctomycetia bacterium | reverse complement strand
GGTGAGCTGCTGATCGGGCATGACAAGTCGGCAAAGGAGACTCGAGCGGTCCGCCACCTCAAGATGCTTACGGCAGTCAGTCAGCAGTACCGACTCCGTTTCGGCGAGTACGCACCGTCGATCGATCATCTGCGAAAGTCGGGCGTGCTTCAGCACCACACCGACGACGGACGGTCGGATTCGGACGGCTATCGCTTTCTCTACGTCGCCACATCCGACAAGTTTCAGATCTACGGCTGCCCTGAAGAGGCGGGCGTGACGGGCGATCGCGCGTTCTACAGCGACGATACGGGTTGTCCTCCGCGCGTCACCGGGAGGCTGCGCTACGCATTCGAGTCCGCCGCTCGAAACGGGCACCGTCGGACGTGTTTCCAAGGGCGTTCGTTGATAGAATCGTGAGCTTCAGGAGACGATCTTCTCGGAGCTCTCGGTGTCAAGCGCTGCTCATCCTTTCGGGTTCATCCTCGCACTCGTCCTCTCGCTCACGACAAGACGTGTCGATGCGAACGAGGTCGTCTTCGGAGTCGTCGGGCTGACGGAGCTCGTCGGGCTGACGGAGCTCGCCGGTGGGGCAGGAGACCGGGTCGAGGCGACGTACGCGTTGACCGCCCGTCAGTTCAGCGGGGAGGACGACTTCATCTTCGCAGTCATGAGCTTCGCGATCGGCGACGCTCGAGTCGAATCGAAGGGGTGTGCGTCGAGGCCCCGAGCCCTGAAGGAAGGGCAGGAGCTCACCACGGATCTCCCGTGGTTTCCCGCGGGCCCGACGAACTATTTTGACTGCCGCGCATTCGACTCGGGGCAGGAGATCTGTCCCCACGGCGGGGCCGTGGTCGGGGGAGGATACCTCGGCGACCTCGTGATTCCTTCGGGCGAGACGTTCATCATCGGGACGTGCTCGATATCGACTCGCACTGGCGACGCACCGTTCGAGTTCGAGCTAGCGTATCAGGATGACTGTCGGGCCTACGGACTGCCATCGAGCAACTCGGTGAGGTTCTCCGATGGGAAGGAGCTTCTCGATGGCGAGATCATCTTCGAGAGCTTGAAGGCTCGCGTCGCCCCGATTCCGTTTCGACGTGGAGATCCGAACGCTGACGGTCGTGTCGAGGTCTCCGATGCGATCGGCGTGTTCAACTGGCTCTTCCGAGGTGGTGTGGAGACACGCAGTCTCGATGCGGCCGACGCCAATGACGACGGCGGCGTCGATCTTTCGGATGGTGTGAAGATCCTCAACGATCTCTTCCTGCCGGGAGAGTCTACGATTTCTCCTCCCGGCATTTTCGATTGCGGCTCGGACCCGAGCGCGGATGACCTGCGCTGCGACGAGTACGCGCATTGCGAGGAACAAGCAGAATGAACGTGAAGAAAGCGTCCCTTCCGCGACGCGAGTTTCTCAGGACGTCGAGCGCCGCGACGGTCGCGGCGGGCGCGGGAGCACTCACCGCGGCCAGCCACTCTCGTGTCGTCGGAGCCAACGAGCGCCTGCGCGTCGGTTGCATCGGTGTCGGATCTCGCGGGCAAGGACGCATGCGCTCTACGCAAGATCACGGCGCGGTCGTCGTCGCGATCTGCGACGTCAACGAGGACATGCTGAATCAAGCCGCGAAGGGAGTCCGAGGTGACTCGGCGAAGCGCTACCGCTACCACGAAGAGGTGCTCGCGCGCGACGACGTCGACGCGGTCATCATCGCGTCGCCCGACCACTGGCATCGCGATCACGTCGTCGATGCGGTGCGCGCGGGCAAAGACGCGTATCTCGAGAAGCCGATGGCGCACTCGCTCGAGGACAGTCGTGCCATCGTCGAGGAGGTCGAGGCGACCGATCGCATCGTCCAGATCGGCAATCAGCGACGCAGTGGACAGCACTGGGAGCGAGCGAGAGAGCTCGTCGCGAGCGGCAAAATCGGCGATCTCCGCTTCGTCCGAACCTGGGACACTCGCTATCGCCCGAACGATCCTTACGTCGCCCGCGCGAAGCGCTTCAGCGAGAAGAGGATCGATTGGAAGCGATTCCTCGGTCGCGCGCCGTCACGTCCCTTCGATCCCGTGCGTTGCTCGGCGTGGCGGTGGTTCTGGGACTACGGTGGCGGGCTGATGACCGACATCGGTCCGCACCGGCTCGACGTCGCGCATTGGATCTCGGACACTTTCGGCCCGCGTAGCGTCGTCGCTAACGGCGGCAACTATCACTCGCCCGAGTGGGAGACTCCCGACAACATCCACGCTCTACTCGACTGCGGCACGTTCTGCATCAACTTCAACGTTCACTTCATGAACGGTCAGGACGGCGGGGGAGCGGGATACTACGGAACGGGTGGGACGATCCTCCAGTCGCACGGAGTCATGCGTCACATCGATACGAGCAACAAGCTCATCGCGGAATGGCCGACTCCGGGAGAGGGGGAGCTTCACATGAAGAACTTCCTCGACTGCGTCAAGAGCCGCAAGCAGCCCAACTCGCCCGTCGGCGTCGCTCACAAGGTGCTCGCCGGTGCGTTCCTGGCCAACGAGGCGTACGTGAGCGGCCGCCGATTGATGTGGGACGCGAAGTCGGAGCGCAAACGATTCGGGTAATCGAAAGAGAGTGAAAGAGGAACGAAACATGATCCGAATGATCATTCATCTTACGGTGAAGGAAGAATCCGACGTCGACCAGGTCCGAGGGCTCCTGCAGAAGCAGGGCGAGCTTTCGAGGCAGGAGCCCGGATGTGAGCGTTTCGACGTCTACCAGTCGCAGAACGACGCCAAGGTCTTCTTTCTCTGCGAGTGGTGGGAGACGCAGGAGGCGCTCGACGTCCACCGTACGGCCGAGGCGTACACGACCGTGTACAAGCCGCAGGTCCTGCCGCTGGTCGATCGCGTACCGCATCCGTCGGATTTGGTCGCATAGTCGACATTTCGCGAGCGAAAGCGCCGCGCACCGCGACTTCTTTCCAGCAGCCTGTTGAAGAAGTGCTTCGAGTGGAGGACCTCGAGCGAATCGACCGCTTGGACGCCGAATCGACTTCTTGAGCGGGCTGCCAGACCCGCGGAGAAAGCCCCATGCGATTTCGCTTTCGAATCGCACACCTCTCGCTACTTTTCCTTCCTTGCGTCTCATGGCTCGGATGGTTGCCTCGTGCGACCGCTCAGGGCCGTGAGCGGTCGGGGCCGACGCTGACGGAGCGATTCGACCGAGACGGGAACGGGCGTCTCGACGACGAAGAGCGGGCGGAGGCGCGCGAGGCGGCACGTCGAGAGCGGCGATCGCGACGGCCCTTCGGGCTCCGATTCGGAGGAAGCGAGAATCACGGTCCGCTGGTGGCGGGACCACGGGTTTCTCCCGAAGACGTCGCCCGTCACGAGGGCGTGCGGTTCTACGAGCCGTTCGTGCTCCGAACGGTCTTCCTCGATTTCAAGGGCGACGACTGGGAGGCGGAATTGGGCGACTTTTCCCGGACGGGCGTCGAGGGGCCCGCGACTCTCACGGTCGACGGAAAGCGTTACGACGAGGTCGGGGTCCGATTCCGCGGCTCGACGTCACTGATGGGAGTGCGAGACGGTCAGAAGCGTTCGCTCAATCTCTCGATCGACTGGGCGAAGGACAAGCAGCGCGTCGACGCCTATCGAACGCTCGAGTTCCTCAACGCACACGGGGACCCGACCTTCGCGCGCATCTTTCTCTACTATCACATCGCGCGACACTACCTCCCCGCGCCGCGATCGAACTTCGTGCGTGTCGTGATCAATGGTGAGAGCTGGGGCATCTACGTCAATCACCAGCAGTACAATCGCGACTTCCTCAAGGAGTGGTTCGGCACGCGAGGGGGAACGCGCTGGAAGGTCGTGGGGGATGGGCGGCGTCGCTCCTTCACGTACATCGGAGACGATCCGCGAGCGTACGAGCGTGCCTTCGAGCTCAAGACCGAGAGGAACGCCGAGCACTGGGAGGACCTCGTGCGGCTCTGCGAGGCGATCGACGAGACGCCGAGCGAGTGTGTCGTCGACGCGCTCGAGCCGCTGCTCGATGTCGATGGCGTGCTCTGGTTTCTCGCTCTCGACAATGTCTTCGTCAACGCGGACAGCTACTTCTACTCTCGGACGAGCGACTTCAGTCTCTACCGTGACAAGCGAGGTCACTTCCACACGTTCCCGCGGGACGCGAACGAGACGTTTCAAGCGGAGGGACGTCGCGGCTTCCGAAGGCCGGGCAGTTTCGGCGGGCTGGGCGGTGGGCGCGCCGGCATCGAGCTCGTCCCGCTGGCGGGAGCCGACGATCCCGACATGATCTTGATCCACCGGCTCCTCGCATCGCCCGAGCTCCGCGCGAGGTACCTCGCCCACGTCAGAACGCTCGTCGACGAGTGGCTCGACTGGAAGAAGATCGGGCCGATCGTCGATCGCATCGAGAAGCTCATCGGTGACGAGGTCAGAAAGGACACGCGCAAGCTCGAGAGCTTCGCTGCGTTCGAGAAGGGCCTGCGCGATGGTGAATCGGGCTTGAAGACGTTCGTCGATGAGCGACGAAAATTCCTGCTGGCCCACGACGCCAATCGGCGACGTGCACCGAAGATCGAGTCTGTGAGCCACCATGCGAAAGGGAGGGGGGCACGAATCGTGGCGAAGATCTCTCCGGCTGATTCTGGCGACGCTCCCCGCCGAGTTTGGCTCTGGTACAGCGCGGGTCGAGAGAAGCCTTTCGAGCGCCTCGAGATGCTGCCGGCGACGGGTACTGGAAAAGCCGAAATCGGAAAGGCCGTCTACCAGGCGAACATCCCGCCACAGGCCGCGGAAACGACGGTTCGCTACTACGTCGAAGCGCGAAGGGGAGGCCAGGCCTCCTTTTTTCCGCGCAGAACGGCATTCGGCGCACGCACCTTCGACGTGGTAGAGTGATGGGCTAATGAAACTTCGACGACTCTCCTCCACACAGCACGCCTCGCGTTTCGTCGCGATCCTGAGCGTCGTGACGGCGGTCGGCTTCGCGTTCGCGCAATTCGAGCCCGAACCGACGAGGATCCTCGATCGCGGTGGTGTTCCGACGTGGACGAACGATCCCGACTTCGAGAGCGACGCGTTCACCTTCGCGCGCGTCAAGTACCAGTACCAGCCGGGATCCAGGGGCAGGTGGGCGCAGCGGCGAGGAGAAGGTTGGGAGACGGACTACCCCGACAGCGAGCTAAACTTCTCGTACCGTCTTCAGCAGCTCACCTCGCTCGTCGTCAGCCCCGACCCGAGCGTCGTCGAGCTGACGGACAAGAGACTCTTCGACCACCCGCTGATCTACATCGTCGAGCCGACCGAGCTCCTGTTCGACGAAGACGAGGCCGATGCCTTGAGAAAGTACCTTCTCAACGGAGGCTTCCTCCTCATCGACGACCTCTGGGGCGACCAACAGTGGGATGGCATCTGGAGAGAGCTCGAGAAGGTCTTCCCCGATCGAAACTGGATCGAGCTGACGCTCGAGCACGAGATCTTCCACTGCGTCTACGACATCAAGGAAGTCCCTCAAGTCCCGAGCATCCACGCCGCCCAGCGGGGTCGAGCGCAAGGCATCACCTGGCAGGGTGGCGAAGACGCCCGCATCCCGTCCTTTCGTGCCATCCACGACGACCATGGTCGCATCGTTGTCCTCGTCTGCCACAACAACGACATCGGCGACGGCTGGGAACGCGAAGGCGAGGACGAGTGGTACTTCCGCGAGTTCTCGGAGAAGAAGTCGTACCCGATGGGGATCAATATCATCGTGTACGCGCTGACGCATTGAGCGGGACGCTGGTTGATGTTGATAGGAACTCTCGCCCCAGCTCCCTCCAGCACCCGATCCCTCGCGGGCCTCTCGAGGCCGCTTTCGGCGCTCGAGCCGCTCGAGCGCGGCGCCATCTTCGCACTCGAGCTCCCTCAAAGTGCACCGTTGTGTACATCGAATCCACATCTCACCCGGCCCTGGCGAACTGACGGCAGAGCCCGATCGAGCACCCTCGCGCGTCTATCAGCCCGTTGAAAAAGTCGATTCGGCGTCCAAGCGGCCGATTCGCCCGAACTCTTCGTCGCTGAAACTCGCCAATGCTCCACATTGGCTCCGTTTCAGCTCCTCGATCTCGAACGAATCGTCTCGCTTATCCACTCGAAGCACTTT
>CAYZGY010000518.1:0-6122 GCA_964478085.1 uncultured Planctomycetia bacterium | reverse complement strand
CGCGCCCTGCTCGGCCGCGAGCGCCAGCTGCAGCTCCTTGGCGGCCTCGTCGTTCGTCGACTCTTCGTCACCCGCTGCAGTGAGCCGCTCGATCGCATCCTGCATGAGCTTCTCGAGCTTCTCGAGCTCCGCGAGGGACTCTTCGTCCTCGAGGCGCTGCCCCAGCTCGGCGAGCTTCTCGAGCGCCGACTCTTGTGACTCCTGGAGCGTCGATCGATTGTTCTCGAAGCCCTTCTCGGGGTCTTCCTCTTCATCGCGGAAGCTCGCGGGTCGCATCGCCGCGTCGCGAATCAGCTTCCACGTGCCGCTGACGATCTGCTTCTGGATCTCGGCGAGCTCTTCGGCCTGCTGGGCGTTCTGCCCTTGCTGACCCTGCTGCTGCTGCTGCTGTTGCTGCTCGCGCTGCTGACGCTGCGCCTCCTCACCGCCGGCAGGCTGCTCGCCCTGACGGAAGATCTCCTCGAATCGGCGGACCTCGGCAAAGTACATGTCGCCGAGCGTTCGACGTGGCAGACCATCCGGACCGACATCCTCGGCCCAGAAGTAGTAGCTCAGGAGCTGGTCGGGCTCGGCGTTCATCGCCTCGAAGTCGAAGAGGTGACGACCCTCGAGCTTCGACAGTCGATCCTCGCCTTCCTTCTCGGCGTCCGGGCTCGCGAAGGCGACCTCGCTCATCTCGCCACGGAAGAACAGGCTGATGCCGTACTTCGTGATGCCGAAGTCGTCCCACGCGGTCGCGATCGCGTCGAGCTCCTCGAGTGGCGATACCTGCACGTCTCGCTTCGGCGTGACGACCTTGAGCTGCGCCGGACGGTTCGGGAGAACGCGAATCTTAAGCTCGGGCGGCTCGCGATTGGCCCGCCCGGCCTCGTCGACGAGGTGGAGCTCGAAACGCGTCGACTCGGTCGCCTTCACGTCGGCTCGGTAGGCCGTCCCAGGAACGGACTCGTCGAGCGCGCGCGCGAGGAGGGCGCCCTTATCTCCCTGGAGCCACGCGCGCTGCACCTTGTTGTTGAGGTTACAGACCCATGAGACGACCGAGCCCTCGACGACGCTGACGCGACGCGTATCGACGACGTTCTTCGGCTCGAGCCCGGTGTACTCGGGGAAGGTCAGATCGGCGTCGGCCCGCACGAGGATCGGGTACTCGAAGACCGTGATGCGGTACTCCTTCGAGCGCCCCTCGCCGTAGTCCGCGTAATAGCGAAACGGCTCGTCCACGCGCGCGAGGCGAGCGCCGAAGATCGGATCGTCGAGGCTGCGGCTCATCGTGATGGTTCGAGTTTCCGGCTCGACCTCTTCGCCCGCCTCGTTCGTCGTGACTCCCTCACGAATCAGAACGAGATCGACCGCGTCGGGGGCGGACGGCTGGAACTTCGCGAGGACGAGCAGGCTGGTGCCCTTCTCGATCTCCGTGTCGCCCGGATCGAGCTCGACCTCGTACTCGATCGGCGCGTCGACGGGCGTCTCTTCCGTCTCCGGCTGCCCGGACT
Source organism: uncultured Planctomycetia bacterium (assembly GCA_964478085.1). Lineage (GTDB taxonomy): Bacteria > Planctomycetota > UBA8108 > UBA8108 > UBA8108 > CAYMLL01. The sequence goes on along the minus strand of CAYZGY010000518.1, from coordinate 4,629 downwards.
GATCGGACGGTGCGATGGTGACGTCGTCGGCCGAGACGGGCGTCGCGTCGATCGTCCAGAGCCCTGCGACGACCACCACGAGCGCTACGAGCGAAGCGAAGCTCGCAACGCGCGCACGACGGAGTTGCGCGTCAGGTACCGCTTGGCGCCAAGGACGCTTGCGCGCGTGCGCGGCGACCTCCGAGAGGACGCTCTGCTGCAGGAATCCGAAGCTGCCATCGGGGAACTCGGGCTTCTGATCGAGCGCGGCGAGAAGGCGTGCGTCGAGATCGGGGAAGCTCGACTCGATGCGACGTGCGACCCCGCGATGCTCGCGCGCGATGCGGAACGAGAGACCGAGTACAGCCAACGTCGCGCAGACCGCGAGCGCCGAGAACGCGATGCGGGCCCAGTCGATCGCTGTCCCTTCGCGGATGCCGAGCGCCGACAGCACGCTATCGCCGCGCAAGCCCGACTCGGAGAGCTCATGACTGATCCATAGTCCCGCGCCGACGACGGCGACGAGCGTCCAGGCGATCGCGAGCGCCCAACCGCGCCAACGCTGACGAATCCGAGTAGCGACCTTAGCGACCTCGTCACGAATCACACCTTGCTTCATGCGGTAACCTCATTCGCTTCCACGGCGCGGGTCATCCGCCCCGCGAGCCAGGTCTCGAGAATCGCGAGACCGAGTGCAGCCACGAGCAGCCATTTCCAAATCTTCTGAGACTGTTCGAGTTCGAGCGCGAGCTTCTGCTCCTTGAGCTCCGGGTCCTCGAGAGCTCCCTCGAGCACGACTCCGCGCGCTTCGAGCGCTTCGACCTCGAGAGGACGCGTCGTGCTCTCGACGGCGTCGAGATTGACGGCGAAGCGCCAAGACGTCGACGCGTCGTCGAACCGGTAGATTCCGGGTGTACGCGCGTCATCGATCGACGTGTCGGCGTCGGCGATGGGCGACTCGGAACCGTCCGGACGTGTGAGCGTCGCTCTCTTCTCGAGCGTCGAAGCCGAATCGACCGGGTCTTTCGCATCGTCGTCCTTCGACGTCTTCTCGTTCGTCCGCGCTGCCGCGGTCCTGACCGGCAGTGGAATCGCCTGCCCGACGTGGAACGCCGCGAGCCTCCGCGATGCACCGCGTCGGAGCTCGAGGATGCGCGAGATGAGCGGAACGAACTTCGTCGACAGGGCGAGCTGGCTGTCTCGCGGGCTCCAACCGCTCGCGAGGACGAGGACACGCCCCGAACCTGTCGTACGCTCGAGCAGAGCCGGCGAGCCGCCGTCGAATTTGGCGAGCGCCCTCACGCGTCCCTCGTCGAACGTACCCAGCGAAAGCTCGCGGTGACGCCAGAAGCGCACCTGGGTGAAGTCGGCGAAGCGCGGATCCTTGAACGGAGCGAAGATCGGATGCGAGAAGTCGACGTCGACGAGCATCGCGTAGTCGTCGGCTCGAATCTCGTGCGAGCGCAAGTTCTCGGTTCCGAGTAGACGCCCCGCGGCATCGATCGGATCGTTCTCGCGCAGAACGACGAGGACCGTCCCCCCACCCGCGGCGTAGCGCATGAGCGACTTCTCGAGCGCCTCGGACACGGGCTGCGCGATGATGACGAGCTCGGTGCTCGCGTCGTCCGTCTCGAGCATCGGATCGGACGCGGCGTGCGTCACGAAGCGGACGCGCCGCAGCGGATCACTCGAGAGAGCGATCTCGGCGTAGAAGCGGAGGGCGTTCGTGTCCTTCGGATCTTCCTCGCCGACGTAGAGAACCGTGACGTCTTCGGCTTGAGGTGCCGCGTAGTAGAACGTGTTGTCGTAGTCGTGGTCGTCGCCGGCCAGGACGAGCCGGTCGGCAGACGCCGTCTCCCCACCAGGGAACGGAATCGAGACGACACGTCGCTCGCCGGCGGGCACCTGGATCGTGCTTTCGTTCGCCGAGCCGATCGGTCCGTTCGCGTCGGCCCACGCGAGACGGAACGTGTCCGTCGATGATCCTTCGTCGTTCGTCACGAGGACGCGCAGCGCTTTGCCGTCCTTCTCCTCGGCTTCTTCGTCGGCCTCCTCCGGCTGCTTCTCGAGGACGGTGAGTCCGGCGTTCGTCGTCTTGTCTACGCGTACACGCTCGACGTCGAGCTGCACGTCCTTCGGCCAGTCGTACGTCGCGAGTGCCTCGAGAGCGCTTCCCGAAGCGAGGTCGCTCACGAGCACGATCTCGAGGGCCTCGCTACGCTTGGCGTCGACCTCCTCGGCCGTCGCTCCCTCTCGCTCCGCCGCGGCAGACCGCGCGGCCGAATCGAGCGAGTCGAGAACGTCGGCGGCGTACACGAGCGCCCCACCGAGGTTCGTCGAGCCCCAGCTCGGCTCGAGATCCTTCAGTCGCGACCTGACGAGCTCGGGACGTTGCGCCGGTGGAGCCTCGTCGAGATCGCCGAAGCCGACAACTTCGCGCACGCGATCGTCGAAGGCGAAGATCGCGATGCGATCTCGTGGCCCCGCGTTCTCGACGATCCTCTGAATCTCGTCGCGAGCTTCGTCGAAGAGCTTCTCCCGACGCATGCTCGCGCTCGCGTCGAGGAGGATCGCGACGCGCTTTCCCATCCCTTCGCTCGAAGCGTCGGCGGCTTCGCGCAGGAACGGCCGCGCGAAGGCGAGCGCGAGAAGGCAGAGGATCAATCCGCGCAGAAGCAGGAGGAGCCAGTTGTCGATGCGCGATCGCTTCGTGATACGCGGCGGCGACGGGCTCAAGAACATCAGCGAGCTGAACTCGACGCGTCCTCGCGGCGCGCGGCGGATCAAGTGGAAGAAGATCGGCAGCGAAACCGTCAGGATGCCGGCGACGAAGAGCGGTGCCAAGAAGCTCATGCGCCCTCCTTGGCCATCGCGCCGCCCCGCCCGACCTGTCCGTGGCGCGCGATGCCACGCCCCGTCGAGATACGACCACTGAGGAAGTCGAAGAGCGCGTTCTCGATCGGCTGATCGGTGATCAACGTGTGCATCTCGATGCCGAGCTGCGCACAAATCCGCTCGAGCTCCGCCGAATGCTCGCCGTGTCGCTCGAGGTAGTCCGCGCGAACGACGGCGGGATCGACGTAGAGGTCCTTGCCGGTCTCGATGTCCTCGAAAAGCGCCGGGCTCTCGAACGAGAAGGTCTGCTCGGCGAGATCGAGGACACGCATGACGACGACCTCGTGCCCGCGCGAGCGCAGAAATCCGAGCTGCACGTCGAGCTGGTCGATCGGTGCGAGAAGATCCGAGATCAGCACGATGAGGCTTCGCTTCGTGACGATACGTGCGATCTGCTCGACGGGCGCGCCGAGGTCGGTCGACTGACCGCCGAGGGCTCGCTCGAGCGAGATCATCGTGCGGTGAAGGTGACCGGGTCGGTAGCGCGGAGGAACGTAGTCGACGACGCCTTCGTCGAAGGTGGTCACGCCGACCGCGTCACGCTGCGTCCAGAGAAAGTACGCGAGCGTCGCCGCGAGCGTCTTGGCGTAGTCCCCTTTGGAGTAGCTGCCAGAGCCGTAACCCATCGAGCGGCTCAGGTCGACGAGGAGGTGACAACGCAGATTGGTCTCGTCCTCGAAACGCTTGACGTAGAATCGGTCCGAGCGCGCGTAGAGACGCCAGTCGAGGTATCGGGGATCGTCCCCGGGCGAGTACTGGCGATACTCGCTGAACTCCACCGAGAAGCCGTGAAAGGGACTGCGATGGAGACCGTGGAAGAAGCCCTCGACGACGACCTTCGCCCGCATCTCGAGCGAGCGGATGCGCATCAGCGCTTCGGGGTCGATCCAGGAGGTGTTCTTCGCTTTGGCCACGTGGCTGTCTCTTTCTTAGCTGAGCTCGCCCTCTCCAGCGGACGACACCGCCGGAGCCGGAACCGACTCGAGAAGTCGATCGACGACGCTCTCGACGGTGACGCCTTCCGCCTCCGCGCGGTAACTGACGAGCACGCGGTGTCGCAGTGTGCTCTTCGCGATCGCCCGGATGTCTTCGAGAGCGACGTGCGACTTGCCCTCGAGCAGAGCGCGTGCCTTGGCACCGAGAACGAGGAACTGCGCGGCTCGAAGACCGGCGCCCCAGCTGACCCAGTCGTCGACGAACTCGGGAGACTCGGGCTGTCCCGGGCGGCTCGCCGCAGCCAGCTTGACGGCGTAACGCGCGAGCTCTTCGGCGATCGGCACGCGACGCACGACCTCGTGGAAGCGAAGCACGTCCTCACCCGAATAGAGCGGCTCGATCTTCTCGGACGCCGTCGACGTCGTCTTGAGAACGACGGCGACTTCGTCGTCTTCGGGAAGATAGTCGCTGCGGACCTTGAAGAGGAAGCGATCGAGCTGCGCCTCGGGAAGCGGATAGGTTCCGTCCATCTCGAGCGGGTTCTGGGTGGCGAGGACGAAGAAGGGCTCCTCGAGCGGGTAGCGCACGCCCGCCGCGGTGACCTGGTGCTCCTGCATCGCCTCGAGCAAGGCGGCCTGGGTCTTCGGCGGCGTTCGGTTGATCTCGTCCGCGAGGATGACGTTGGCGAAGACCGGGCCCTTGACGAACTGCATGCGTCGCCCGCCGTCGCCGGCCTCCTCGAGAATCTCGGTACCGGTGATGTCCGCGGGCATCAGGTCCGGCGTGAACTGGATACGCTGGAACTGCAGGTGGAAGACC